>NZ_JBEZNL010000007.1:0-77379 GCF_040653275.1 Streptomyces sp. NPDC048002
ATTCGAGACGACCCTTCGCCGGCAGGGCGTCGACGAAGAACGCCAGCGGGTTGGCCGGATCATGGTTCACCGCGTGGTTGTTCTACGGTTGTCCGTCGCGCCACCAGAAGGGGTGAACGGTCGTAACTTTCCCGTGCGGGCCGCGTTCGCTGACGCTAAGAGATCAAGACGCTAAGAGATCAAGACGCCAAGGGATCAAGCGGTGACGTTCCGCGGGCGAGGTGGGCGGCTCGCGCCGTCACTCCCCCGGGTAGGCCCAGGGATTCGCCCGGCAGGTGATGCCGTCGTGGTCCAGGAACTTGGTCTGCTGCTGCATGACCGGGGCGAGGTCGCCGTCCTTGTCGCAGGTCACATGGTGGAAGCCGAGCCGGTGGCCGACCTCGTGGTTGATGAGCATCTGGCGGTAGGCGTGGATCTCGTCGCCGTAGGTCTCCGAACCCTGCGCCCACCGGTAGGCGTTGATCATCACCCGCTCGGTGGCGGCCGAGTCGCAGGAGACGTTGTCCACGGTGGTGTCCAGGCCGGACTTGGCGCACCAGTCCGCGGTCGTCCCCGGGCTGGCCAGCGTGATCACGAAATCGGGCTCGCCGGAGTGGATCCGCTCGAAGGTGCGGGCGCCGTCGTGGGCCCAGCTCCGGTCGTCGTTCAGCGTCTTCTGCACGGCCTCGGCGAAGAGCTCCGCGTCCAGCCCGAGCCCCTCCTCCACGTCGACGCGGTAGGTGAACTTCTGTCCCTTGCCGGGTGCCTTGTCGACGCCCTGCACGGCCTCGAACTTCCCCGACCCGTCGAGCGTGGCGCCCATGGCGTAGGTCCGGTCCATCTTCTGCTCGTACGTCGGGGGCGCGGCCGGCGACTCGGAGGGCGTCGGGCGTCCGTCACCGCGCGAGGCGGAGTCCCCTGTGTACCGCGCCTGGTCGGTGGCGGTCTGGGTCCGGGTACCGGACTCCTTGCCCCGGTTCGTGACCTGCCCGGCGACGACGACCGCGAGCACGGTGATGATCGCTGCGGCCGCGATGCCGGTGAAGGCGCGCCCCTTGGAACCGCGGCCGGACGCGGGCTCCCCGGTGGGCGGGAGGTGGTCGGCCCCGGTCTCGCTCGGCACCCCGACGCCGGGTGCGGACCAGTCGGTGACGGAGGCGTACGGATCGCCCTTGGTCCGCGGGGTGAAGACGTCGGTGCCCTCTTCGAAGGCGTCGAGGTAGTCCTGGCGTGGGCCGCCCCCCGCGCGCGTGGGCCGCTGTCGCGGTATCCCGGTGCCCGCCGCTGCCGGACCTCGCCTCACGTCACCCCATCCGCCGCCGGTCTCCCGCTGCTCCGGGTGCCCGCCGCGGACCTGGGGAAACCCGTGCGCGGGAGTCCCGTCGGGGAACCGCGGACTGCCGTGGGCAGGGGTCCCGTCGGGAAGCCGGGGGAACCCGTGCGCCGGAGTCCCGTCCGGCAGCCGGGGGAACCCGTGCGCGGGCGTCCCGTCCGGGAGCCGGGGAAAACCGTGCGCCGGAGTCCCGTCCGGCAGCCGGGGAAAACCGTGGGCGGGCGTCCCGTCCGGGAGCCGGGGAAAACCGTGGGCCGGCGTTCCGTCAGGAAGGCGCGGCCCAGGGTGAGCGGATGCTCCGTCAGGGAATCTCGTCCCGGGACGGGCTGACGAATCGTCGGGAAGACGCGGTACCCCGCGGGCCGGGGTGCCGTCGGAGACCCGCGGCCCTCCCGACGGCGGGCCGGCCTGCGGTGCCCCCCGCCGTCCGGCGGTGCCCTTGGTCTCCCCCTTGGGCGCGGGCCCGCGGCGGCTGTGGCGTCCCACTCGCGGCTCAGCTCCTCATGGTCTCGGTCACGGCCCCGCCGGCGTCCGGGACGGCTTCGGCGCCGGCCCCGGCTTCGGCGCCGGCCCCGGCTTCGGCGAGCAGCTCCCGGAAGGCCCGCGCCACCACGTCCGGGTACTCCATCATTGCCACGTGCCCGGCCTCCGGCAGGCTCAGCAGCCGGGACCCGCGAAAGGCACGGGCGGCCCGCTGGGCCATGCGGTAGCCGACGAGCTGGTCCCGGCCGCCGTAGACGAGGAGCGTCGGGGCGAGGACCCGCTCGGCCTGGCGCCAGAGCGCGTGCTGGCCGCCAAGCGTGTACGCGTTGACGATACCGCGTGCGGAACGCGTCATCGCGTCCCAGAAGTACGGCAGTTGGAGTCGGCGCTCCATCTCCTCGACGGCGTTGCGGAACCCGTCGGGCGAGACCCGCTCGGGATCGCCGTAGCAGAGGGCCATGACTCCGCGGACCCGCTGCTCGGCCGACCACTGCCGGGTGAGCCGGGAGAAGAGCCCGGTGACTCCGGGCAGCGCGAGCAGCGCCGTGGGTACGGCGGTGCGCTGGACCAGGATCTCCGGGAGGGCGGGCGACACGAGCGTGAGGGTACGGACCAGGTCCGGCCGTACGGCGGCGACGCGCGTGGAGACCGCGCCGCCGAGCGAATTACCGAAAAGGTGCACGGGCCCGCGCCCGGAGGCGTCGAGGTAGCGAATGACGGCGCGCGCGTGGGCGGTGACCGAGTAGTCGCCGTCGTCCGGCGGCGGGGAGTCGCCGAAGCCGGGCAGGTCGACGGCCTCGCCGTCGACGACCGCCTCCAGCTCCAGCATCAGCTCCGACCAGTTCTGCGAGGAGCCACCGAGACCGTGGACGAAGAGCGCGGGCGGCAGTCCCTCGCGGGCCGGCGGCCTGGAGCGCACGGACAGGGTGATGCCCGGCAGTCCGACCGACCGCAGCCGCTCCCCCTCCGCGACTCTGACGGTCGCCACCTTCGGCAGGACGTTGGCCGCCGGGACGGCGGACGGCAGCTCGGTCGAAGACATGCGGCAATGTTACGAGACGATCACGCAGTGGTTCATGTGTTCGCCGTCACAAGCACCTTGTGTGTCCCGCACCCATCGTCCGCGCGGTCTCAATGGCTGACTCCGCGGCCGGATGCGCACGGAGTAACCCCGCGGACGCGGATCGCATAGCGTCCGGATCGGGTGTCTCCTAGGCTCGTAGAGAGGGCACCCGCTGTGGCCCCTGCTTCTCCCAGGGACGTTCGTAGGAAGGGAGCCCATCATGGCCGTAGACCCCACCGACCCCGAGACCTTCGAGGACGAGGACAGTCAGCAGGCACAGGAGTTCGATGTCGAGGCCCCCGCGGCGGACGCGGCCGAGCAGCACGCCGCCGTGGCGCCCGACCACGACGACCCGCTGACCGGAGCCGACCAGGACCGGGCCAACGTCGCCGACCTGGCGGAACAGGCACGGGTCGTCTCGCTGGACGAGGACGACTACCGGTGACCGAGGGCGTCACCGGGCACTGTTGAGCTGAAGGGAGGCCGATTTTTGCCCGGCTCACCCGGCTTTCAAACCTTCCGCACGGCTTTCGCCACCGTCCGGTCCGTGAAATTCTGCGCTCGCACCGCGCACAGCAGGGTTACCGAAAAGTACGATGGCGGCGCGGCGCACACCGCAAGTGGACGATTTTGGGAGGCGGCGTGACAGCCATCGAGCAGACAGAGGCGGCACGCCCGCGAGGGACGCGCCTGCCGCGCCGTGCCCGACGCAACCAGCTGCTGGGTGCCGCGCAGGAAGTCTTCGTGGCGCAGGGCTACCACTCGGCCGCGATGGACGACATCGCCGAGCGGGCCGGCGTCAGCAAGCCGGTGCTCTACCAGCACTTCCCGGGCAAGCTCGACCTCTATCTCGCGCTGCTGGACCAGCACTGCGAGGCCCTGATCCAGTCCGTGCGGAACGCGCTCGCGTCGACCACCGACAACAAGCAGCGGGTCCGCGCGACCATGGACGCCTACTTCGCCTACGTCGAGGACGACGGCGGCGCCTTCCGGCTGGTCTTCGAGTCGGACCTGACCAACGAGCCCGCGGTGCGCGAGCGCGTCGACAAGGTCACGAACGAGTGCGCCGAGGCGATCTGCGAGGTCATCGCCGAGGACACGGGCCTGTCCCGCGCCGAGTCGATGCTGCTGGCCTCCGGCCTGGGCGGCCTCGCCCAGGTGGTGGCCCGCTCCTGGCTGCACAGCGACCGCAGCGTGCCGCGCGACCAGGCGGTGCAGCTGCTGACCTCGCTCGCCTGGCGCGGTATCGCGGGTTTCCCGCTGCACGGCACCGACCAGCAGCACTGAACGCCGCTTGTTCCCACCCGCTGTTCGCTCCTGGCGTTCTTGCGCGGAGCGTGAACGTCCCCTCACCGGGCTAATGTGTGCGGGGTACGGCGCGGAAGGTCGCGCACTTCACTGACCGTCGGAGGGACATAGCCGTGGAGGTCAAGATCGGCGTGCAGCACGCGCCCCGCGAGATCGTTCTGGAGAGCGGTCAGAGCGCCGAGGACGTCGAGCGGGCGGTGTCCGAGGCGCTCGCCGGCAAGACGGCGCTGCTGAGCCTGGTGGACGAGCACGGCCGCAAGGTCCTCGTCCCGGCCGACCGCCTCGCGTACGTCGAGCTCGGTGAGCCGGCCCCGCGCAAGGTGGGCTTCGGCGCGCTGTAGGCGACAGCTGACAAGGAAGGGCCCGGCGGTTCACGAACCGCCGGGCCCTTCGTCGTCCCGCCACCTGGAACACTCGCGTCCCCCTCCCGAACGGCCCACAACCAGGACACAGGGGAGGATTGGATTCCGCAGGTCAGGGGTAAGACGGGCTACGACCGAAGTGAGCAGGCCAGCCGTGTGGGAGGGACCCCAACATGCTCTTGGAAGCGCTGAGCTCCGCGATCCTCGGCCTCGCTCTGGCGTGGGCGGCGGCCCTCCGCTTCCCGCACCGCCTGCCCTCCCGCAGGCTGGTCCTGCCGACCGGGGTGGCGGGCGCGCTGTTCGGCGCCTTCATCACCCACACGGCGCTGGATCCGGGCAATCTGTTCCTGATCCTGGCCGGCGCGGCGGCGGTCTCGGTGGCGTCCCTGTCGCTCCTGCTGCGCCCGTCAGGCCGACGCCTGAGCCGCAGCGCCACGGCCTGAGGTAAAAGGGGCGGGCAGCCCCTGAGGGGCGCGGGGAACCGCGCGACCAGCCCCCACGCACCCGCACCAGCACATCCACCGGCACCCCGACACAGCAGAAGCGTTACGCGGCCAGCCCCAGCGCGGCCATCCGCTTGGTGTGCGCCTCGGTGATCCGGGAGAACATCCGCCCGACCTCCGCGAGGTCGAACCCGTCCGCCACTCCCCCGACCAGCATGGTCGACAGCGCGTCCCGGTCGGCGACCACCCGCTGCGACTGCGACAGCGCCTCGCCCATCAGCCGCCGGGCCCACAGTGCGAGCCGTCCGCCCACCCGCGGCTCGGCGTCGATCGCGGCCCGGACCTTCTCCACCGCGAACCCGGCGTGCCCCGTGTCGTCCAGCACCGCCAGGACCAGCTCGCGCGTGTCCGAGTCGAGGCGCGCCGCGACCTCGCGGTAGAAGTCGCTGGCGATCGAGTCGCCGACGTACGCCTTGACGAGACCCTCCAGCCAGTCGGAGGGCGCCGTCTGCTTGTGGAACCCGTCCAGCGCGGCGACGAACGGCTCCATCGCGAGCGTCGGCTCCTCACCGATCGAGGTCAGCCGGTCACGCAACTGCTCGAAGTGGTGGAACTCGGCCGACGCCATCTTCGCCAGCTCCGCCTTGTCCGCCAGGGTCGGCGCCAGCTTGGCGTCCTCCGCGAGCCGCTCGAACGCCGCGAGCTCCCCGTAGGCCAGCGCGCCGAGCAGGTCGACGACCGCGGCACGGTACTGCGGGTCGGCGGAGGCGGTCGCCCAGTCCTGGGCGGCGACCCCGGTGTGCTCGACAGGGGCTTCCGCGCTGTCCGCGGCCGGCTCAGGCTTGTCAGAGGTGGTCATGAAGCGCACAATAGCCCGCTCTCCGCAGGGGGGAAGTCCCTGGTCAATCAGTGTGACGACGACTACGTGACCAAATCGGCCATCGCATGTGCGCGAATCCGGGGTATGGTGGTAATGCGCCTGCTGAGCATGTCGACGCTGTTCGACGTTGTCTCGGCGGGCCCATGTATGAGGATGCCCGGTCGGTGGCCCGATCGGCTCCGACCCGACAGCCCCTCGTCCGTACGGCACTGTGCGTACGGATTCCCGGGGGGACACCCTCAGCGGTACGAGCGCTAGAGCGTCGGAAGTGGTCCCGTGCCCTACGGCTTGCCCGTAAGGCAGCCGACGTCCCCGGCACGGTCCGTCCAAGACCCCCTCGCTCGCCTCGCACCGCGCACACAGAAGAGGCAGCACCCTGACTACCACCTTCCGAGAGCTCGGAATCCTCCCCGAGACCGCCGAGGCGCTTGAGGCCGTCGGCATCGTCAACCCCTTCCCCATCCAGGAGATGACGCTCCCCGTCGCCCTGTCGGGCACCGACGTCATCGGCCAGGCCAAGACCGGTACCGGCAAGACGCTGGGCTTCGGTCTGCCGCTCCTGGAGCGCGTCACCGTCCCCGCCGACGTCGAGGCCGGCCGCGCCGCGCCCGAGGACCTCACCGACGCGCCGCAGGCGCTCGTCGTCGTCCCCACCCGCGAGCTGTGCACCCAGGTCACCAACGACCTGCTCACCGCCGGCAAGGTGCGCAACGTCCGCGTACTCGCCATCTACGGCGGTCGCGCCTACGAGCCCCAGGTCGAGGCCCTGAAGAAGGGCGTCGACGTCATCGTCGGCACCCCGGGCCGCCTGCTGGACCTCGCAGGCCAGAAGAAGCTCAACCTCAAGCACGTCAAGGCGCTCGTCCTGGACGAGGCCGACGAGATGCTCGACCTGGGCTTCCTGCCCGACGTCGAGAAGATCATCAACATGCTGCCGGCGCGCCGGCAGACCATGCTGTTCTCGGCGACCATGCCCGGCGCCGTGATCGGCCTCGCCCGCCGCTACATGTCGCAGCCCACCCACATCCGTGCCACCGCGCCGGACGACGAGGGTGTGACGGTCGCGAACATCTCGCAGCACGTGTACCGCGCGCACAACATGGACAAGCCCGAGATGGTGGCGCGCATCCTCCAGGCCGAGGGCCGCGGGCTGGCCATGGTCTTCTGCCGCACCAAGCGCACCGCGGCCGACCTCGCCGACCAGCTCAAGCAGCGGGGCTTCGCCTCCGGCGCGGTCCACGGCGACCTCGGTCAGGGCGCCCGCGAGCAGGCGCTGCGCGCCTTCCGCAACGGCAAGGTGGACGTGCTCGTCTGCACCGACGTCGCCGCGCGCGGCATCGACGTCGAGGGTGTCACGCACGTCATCAACTACCAGTCGCCGGAAGAGGAGAAGACGTACCTGCACCGCATCGGCCGCACCGGCCGCGCGGGCAAGACGGGTACGGCGATCACGCTGGTCGACTGGGACGACATCCCGCGCTGGCAGCTCATCAACAAGGCGCTGGAGCTGAGCTTCAACGACCCGCCGGAGACGTACTCCACCTCCCCGCACCTCTTCGAGGAGCTGAAGATCCCCGCGGGCACCAAGGGTGTGCTGCCCCGCTCGGAGCGCACGCGCGCCGGGCTGGACGCGGAGGAGCTGGAGGACCTCGGCGAGACCGGCGGCCGCGGTGCACGCGGACGCGCCGGCAACAGGGGCGGTCGCGGCGACGGCCGGGACGAGTCCCGTTCCGGTGACCGCGAGCGCACGGCCCGTACCCCGCGCCGCCGTCGCCGCACCCGCGGCGGAGCCCTGCTGGACGGTGCCGCGGCACCGGTCGGCACGGACGCGCCCGAGGCGGCCCCGGTCGCCGAGGAGGCCACCGGCACCCGCACCCCGCGCCGCCGTCGCCGCACCCGTGGCGGGGCCGCGCCGGAGTCGCAGGCGGCCACGCCCACGGTGACGGAGGCCGCGCAGACCGCGGTCGACACGGCCGAGGCGAGCACCGAGCCGATCGCGGAGGCGCTCGCCGAAGCTCCCGCGAGGACGCGTCGTCGCCGTACCCGCAAGGCCGCGGAGGCCACCGCCGTCTCGGCCGAGGCGACGGTCGTCGAGACCCCGCAGCCGGTGGCGGAGGCCCCGGCGGCGGCCGTGGTCGTCGAGGCACCGGAGTCCGCGCCCGCGGAGTCCGCTGCCGCGGAGTCGGAGGCCACGGTCACCAAGCCGCGCCGCCGCACCCGCAAGGCCACCGAGCCGGCCGCCGAGGCCTCGCTCGACACGGCCGAGGCCACCGAGGCCAAGCCCGCCACCCGCCGCACCCGCAAGGCCACCACGGCCACCCCGGAGGCGACGGAGGCGACCACCGAGGCCGCACCGAAGGCACGCCGTACCCGCAAGGCCGCCGAGGCCGCGCCGGAGGCGGAGGCCGCCGCCGAGGCCAAGCCGCGCCGCACCCGCAAGACCACGGCAGCCGCCGAAGCCGCGCTCGACACGGCCGAGGCCACCGAGGCCAAGCCCGCCACCCGCCGCACCCGCAAGGCCACCACGGCCACCGCCGAGCCCGCCGACATCCCGGCCCAGGCCACGGCGGAGCCGACGGAGGCCGAGGCCAAGCCGCGGCGGACCCGGGCGAAGGCGACGGCCGAGGCCGCGGTGGACACCGCCGAGGCCACGGAGTCCAAGCCGAGGACGCGCCGTACGCGCAAGGTCGCCGAGACGGCCCCGGAGGCGGAGGCCGCCGCCGAGGCCAAGCCGCGCCGCACCCGCAAGACCACGGCAGCCGCCGAAGCCGCGCTCGACACGGCCGAGGCCACCGAGGCCAAGCCCGCCACCCGCCGCACCCGCAAGGCCACCACGGCCACCCCGGAGGCGACGGAGGCGACCACCGAGGCCGCGCCGAAGGCACGCCGTACCCGCAAGGCCGCCGAGCCGGCCGAGATCCCGGCCCAGGCAGCCGAGGAGCCGACGGCCCCGCGCCGCCGGACCCGCAAGACGGCTCAGGCCGCGGTGGACACCACGGCGGGCGCCGCGGAGGCGACCGAGGCGGAGGCCAAGCCCCGCACCCGCCGCACCCGCAAGGCCGCGGTCGCCGCGGAGCCCACGGAGGGCTGATCCCGTACCGAACGGCCCGTTCCCACGCCTTGTGGGGACGGGCCGTTCGGCGTTTCCACCGCGCTCCGCCCCGGCCCCGCGAAATCCACCCGTCCCTCGCGCCCGCTACCCTCACCCCGTGACGAGCCCCGCCGCCCTGACCCCGCCCTCCGATGCGCGCGCGTACCCGCTGCGTACGGCACGTGGGGAGTTCGCCGTCGTGGACTGTCCGGTGCCGGAAGGCGTCGAGCCGCGCGGTGTCGCCGTGCTGCTGCCCGGATTCACCGGCAGCAAGGAGGACTTCACGCTCCTGCACGCGCCGCTCGCGGCACGCGGCTACCGCACGGTCGCCGTGGACGGGCGCGGACAGTACGAGTCGGACGGGCCGGCGGACGACGAATCCGCCTACGCGCGGGGCGAGTTGGCGCGTGACGTGCTCGCGCAGGCCGAGGCGCTCGGCGGCCGGATCCATCTCGTGGGGCACTCCCTCGGCGGCCAGATCGCCCGCTCCGCCGCCCTCCTCGACACGGCTCCCTTCCGGTCCCTGACGCTCGTGGCGTCCGGCCCGGCGCGGATCTCCGACTCCCAGCAGCGGCGGGTGAAACTGCTCCGGGACGCGCTCGCGGTGATGACGATGCCCGAGGTGTGGGAGGCGATCCTGGCCATGGGCCCCCCGGAGGAGGTCGGCGGACCGGCCCGCGGCATCGGCGGCATGGAGCATCTCCGGCGCCGCTGGCTGGGTAACAAGCCCGCCCAACTGACCGCCGCCGGAACGCAGTTGTGCACCGAGCCGGACCGGGTCGCCGAGCTGGCCGCCACGGCGCTGCCCTGCCATGTGCTGTCGGGAGAGCGGGACGACACCTGGCCGGTGCGGCTGCTCGACGAGATGGCCGTCCGGCTGCGCGCCCACCGCACGGTCGTCCCGGGCGCCGAGCACTCCCCCAACGCGGAGCGGCCCCTGCCCACGGCCGAGGCCCTGGCCGACTTCTGGGACGCCCGGCAGTAGCGCCGCAGCAGCCCCGCGGCGTCGGCTAGTACTGCGTCCGCAGGTGCTCCCAGAACCCGTCCCGCAGGGACCGCCGCAGGTCCGCCTGTCCGCGCAGGGAGTACTGGAGCAGTCCCTCCGCCTCGACCAGCAGGTCCTGGTCGACCGAGCCCGGCAGATAGGGGTGCCCGGGGAGCAGTTCCACCAGCGACTCCCGGCCCCGCGCCGCCAGCCACTTCGCCGCGATCTGGGCCCCCACGAAGCGGACGTCCTCGCGGGTCGGCCGGGACGCGGACGTGTCGTGCGCGGCCGTGCGGCGGGAGACGTAGGGCTTGATGAAGTCCAGGTCGAGGGTGCGCTGGCTGTCGACCTCCCAGAGCAGCGGCTCGGCCTGGTTGCGCCCCTCGGGCGCCTCGATGCCCCAGAGGTGGACCCGGGCGCCGTAGCCCTGGGCCGCCTCCACGGCCGAGACCAGGTCCTCGTCGCCGCCGAGGAGCGCGGCGTCGCTGATGGCGCGGTGCCGGGCGAGTGACTCCAGGTCGGTGCGGATCAGGGAGTCGACGCCCTTCTGCTGGTTGTTGGCGTTGAGGTTGCCGAGCCGCACCTTGACGTCGGGCAGCTCGGCGATGGACTGCTGCTCGGCGGTGTGGATGCGGCGCCGGGCGCCGTCGTACCAGTAGACGCGCAGCAGCCTGCTGTCGGCGAAGATCGTGCGGGCGCGGTCGATGAGGGCTTCGATCAGCCCCTCGGCGTCCAGATCGAAGGCCCGTCGGTCCTCGGTCCCGGCGACGAGCCGGCCCGCGGCGGCGTACAGGTATCCCGCGTCGACGAAGATCGCATGGGTCGAGGGTGTCTTGGCCACCTCGGCGAGCATGCGCTGGAGCAACTCGTTGGTGTGGTCGATACGGGCGCCGAGCGCCGCGAGGTCGTCGTTCATCGCCTCCATTGTCCCGGCGGTCACGCAATGAATACAACCGGTCCCGTTCAGTCCACGACGAACCGCTTACCGGTCAGTAGTTAGTCGTTCGAAAAATTTCTTTAGCGTAGGGAATGTTTGTAACAAGCGTGCCGTTGAATACGTACGGCGAGCGGGACACCGAAGATCCGCACGCCACCGACGAAGTAGTTCTCCTCAGGAGGATGACCAGACGAAGGGAGAAGCCTGTGCGCTTCGAGATCATGCGACTCGACGAGGTCGACGGCACCACCGTGGACAGCACCGTCGTGGACGCCGCCTCCGTCAACCGGATCGTGCAGCAGGCCGCCGCCATCGGGCAGCGGCTGTGGATCCGCCCGGCCGACACCACGGCCTCGTAACACCGACGCGGGTCTCACCGAGACTTCAGGGCCCCCTCCGGCAACCGTGCCGGAGGGGGCCCTGCGTTCGTGGCGGCGCCGCTCAGGAGCCCTGGACGACCTGGGTGACGCCGTTGATGATCTGCTGCACGGCGATGGCGGAGAGCATCATGCCCGCGAGCCGGGTCACCAGCACCACTCCGCCGTCCTTGATCACCTTGATGATCAGCAGCGAGTACCGCATCACCAGCCAGAGCACGACATGGATGGCGAGGATCGCCGCCCACACCGAGACCTGGGTGGCCGCGCTGTCCGCCTTCTGCACGGCCAGGATGACGGAGACGATCGCGCCCGGCCCGGCCAGCAGCGGCATGCCCAGCGGCACCAGCGCGACGTTCACGTCCTTGGTCTGCTTCGGCTCGTCCGTCTTGCCGGTGAGCAGGTCGAGCGCGATGAGCAGGAGCAGCAGTCCGCCCGCGATCATCAGGGCGGGCACGGAGACGTGCAGGTAGTCGAGGATCTGGTGGCCGAGGAGCCCGAAGACGGTGATGACACCGCCCGCCACGCAGACGGCCTGGAAGGCCATGCGCTTCTGCACCTTGGCCGGGCGGCCCGAGGTGAGGGCGAGGAAGATCGGGGTGATCCCGGGGGGATCCATGATGACGAAAAGGGTCAGGAACAGAGAGCCGAATACGGCGACGTCGAACATCGGTGAAGGGGCCTTGCTGAGGAGCGAGCGTACGGAGGGACGGCGGGAGCGGGGGCTCAGGCTCCGCCGGCACCCGGCACCGGGAACGCGCCGGTGGCGCGCCGGGTGATCTCGCCGTAGACCTCGGGGTCGGTCGTGTACTCGCCGAGCAGGCAGGTCTTGCGGCTGCCGTGGTAGTCGCTGGAGCCGGTCGTCAGCAGGCCGAGTTCCGCGCCCAGGCCGCGCAGTCGCGCCCTGGTCTCCGGGTCGTGGTCCATGTGGTCGACCTCGATGCCGTCGAGGCCGGCCGCCGCCATCTTGGCGATCGCCGACTCCGGCACCGTCCGGCCGCGCTTGACGGCGGCCGGGTGCGCGAACACCGCGACTCCGCCCGCGCCCTTGATCAGCCGGATCGCCTCGAAGGGGTCCGTCTCGTGCTTCTCGACGAAGGCACGCCCGCCGTCGGCCAGCCAGTCCTGCGTGAAGGCGTCGCCCACGGTCGGCACGACCCCCAGCTCGACCAGCGCCGAGGCCACGTGGGGCCGCCCGACGGAACCGTCACCGGCGATCCGCGAGACCTGCTCCCAGGTGACCGGCACGCCCAGCTCGTTCAGCTTGGCGATCATGCCCTGGGCGCGCGGCACCCGGTCGTCCCGCACGAGCTCCCGCTCGGCGAACAGTTCCGGCTCCTCGGGGTCGAAGAGGTAGGCCAGCATGTGCATGCTGACGCCGTCGAGGCGGCAGGAGAGTTCGGCGCCGGTCACCAGCGTGAGCCCCTCGGGCAGCGCGGCGACGGCCTCGGCGTATCCACGGGTGGTGTCGTGGTCGGTCAGCGCCACGACGTCGAGCCCGGCAGCGGCGGCGTTGCGCACCAGCTCGGCGGGCGTGTCCGTGCCGTCGGACGCGGTGGAGTGGGTGTGCAGATCGATACGCACGCGCGGACTCCAACGGGTCGGACGGAAATGAGGACACGCCCAGGATAGCGCCTGGGCGGACCGCTCCTGTCACACCCGAAACCGGGGTTCGGTTCTTACGAACCGGCTGTGCGGGGCCAGTGAACGGGCCCTACGGCTCCAGCAGCCGGGGCGACAGCGCGCCGCAGGGCACCAGGTCGACCTCGGCCCCCGCGTCCCGGAGGTCGGTCAGCACCAGTTCGTCGTACATCAGCAACCCGGACTGCTCGGGCCAGACCACGGCCCACAGCCACAGTCCACGGGCCTCCCCGGCGAAGACCGCCCGGTCGTCCGGTGCGCCGGTGACATGCCACAGCGGGGTCGGCCGCCCGGCCGCGAGCACCTTGGCCTGGGCCGGCTTCTCGACGTTCATGTAGGGCCCGGGGTCGGGGCCGTCGACGCCCGCGTACCGCGCGCCGAGGCCGACTCCGAGTTCCTCGGCGACCAGGATCAGCTCACCCAAGCCGCCGAGCGGCCCGGGGCCCGTACAGGCGACGGCCGTGGCCCGTCCCCCGCCCCGGTCGTCCCCCGCGCAGGCGACGCCCGTGAACAGCCAGCCCACCGGCAGCGGCCACGGCATCCACACCGGGACCTGGGTGCGATGCACGACGACGCTGAGGGCCTCGACGCTGGGCGGGATCACGGGCTGCAGCGGATGCACCGTGCCGTGGACATCGCACTGCCAGGAATCGGCGAAGAGTCCGGGAGCCCTGACCCGGCCACCACACTTCGGGCAACTGGGTTCGCCCCTCATAGGGCCCCACGGTCCTACCCCATCCGCGCCACGTCAAGGACGATCACCCGTCCGGGCGGAACGGCCCCGCCGGAGCGAGTTAGATGTATGTTGCATTAATTAGCTGGGCTAACTTATCATGTGTAAACACCAACCATCTTTCACCGGGATCGGAGTCACCACATGGACCCCTTCGAGGCGGGAGCCGGCGGGCTCCTGCGACAGCCCAAGGCCGTATGGGCGACGGCCGGAGCCTCGGTCGTCGCCTTCATGGGCATCGGCCTGGTCGACCCGATCCTGCCGTCGATCGCCCAGGGCCTGGACGCCTCGGCGAGCCAGGTCTCCCTGCTCTTCACCTCGTACTTCCTGATCACGGCCGTGGCGATGCTGGTCACCGGCTTCGTCTCCAGCCGGATCGGCGGCCGCAGGACCCTGCTGCTCGGCCTCGCCCTCGTCGTCGTCTTCGCGGGCCTGGCCGGCACCTCGGACTCGGTCGCCGAACTCGTCGGCTTCCGGGCCGGCTGGGGTCTGGGCAACGCCCTCTTCGTCTCCACCGCCCTGGCCGTCATCGTCGGCGCCGCGGCGGGCGGCAGCGCGGCGGCGATCCTCCTCTACGAGTCCGCCCTGGGCCTGGGCATGGCGTGCGGACCGCTGCTGGGCGCGGTGCTGGGCGACGCGAACTGGCGCTACCCGTTCTTCGGCACGGCCTTCCTGATGGCCGTCGGCTTCCTCTGCATCACGGCGTTCCTGAAGGAGCAGCCGCGGCCGGCGCGGAAGACCGGACTGCTCGACCCCGTCAAGGCGCTCGGCCACGGCGGTCTGGCCTCGGCCGCCGTCTCGTCGTTCTTCTACAACTACACGTTCTTCACCGTGCTGGCCTTCACCCCGTTCGTCCTGAACATGAGCCCGTACGAGTCGGGGGCCGTGTTCTTCGGCTGGGGTGTGCTGCTCGCGGTCTTCTCGGTCCTCGTGGCGCCGCGGCTGCAACGGCGCTTCGGCTCACTGAAGGTGCTCGGCGGCTCACTGGTGCTGCTCGCGGCCGACGTCCTCGTCCTCGGCTACGGCAGCCACACCACGGCCGTCGTCTGCACCGTCCTGTCCGGCGTCTTCATCGGCGTGAACAACACCGTCTACACCGAACTGGCGCTCGGCGTGTCGGACGCGCCGCGGCCCGTGGCGAGCGCCGGCTACAACTTCGTGCGCTGGTTCGCCGCCGCTGCCGCGCCCTACTTCGCGCCGAAGATCGAGGAGTGGACCGACCTCCGCGTCCCGTTCGTGGTGGCGGCGGTCACGGCCCTGCTCGGCGCGGCCGTGGTCGTCGTACGGCGCAAGGCCCTCACCCATGAGGCGGCGGAACCGGAGACCCGGCACGCCACCGAGGACGGCGTCACCGTGTTCGCCAACTGACCGATACCCACGACCGGTTGGTGAGCTTGCTCACGTCAGCGGGACGGTGCCGCGGGACGGATCCCTGAGGTCCGTCCCGTTCGCGAGCCAGCGCTCCTGGAGGGCCTGCGCGCCGTGCACCCGCTTCCAGGCGGCCTCGTTCGGGGTCATGGGGAGCAGCGGCAGGAAGTGGACCGGGTCCATGGGCTCGTCCAGTTCGAGGTCCTCGACCAGACCGCCGGGCTCGGCGACCAGCACCGAGGTGAACGGGGCGCCCGGCCAGAGGGGTTCACCCACGTCGAGCGAGGCGCCGGGCGCCACGACGACGCCCTCGACCTGCGGGGACGCGCCGAGCACGGCCAGAGGGCGGAGCACCTTGTCGGTGTCGGACACGCCCGCGCGGACGGACAGGAGCAGTTCGGCGCGGGGCCCCTTGACCGGGTCCGCGAGCATCGCGTTGGGGTCCGTCATGGGCTGGGCCGACATGCCGAGGGTGGCGTAGCGGACGACGTCGCCCGCACGGAAACGGAGCACCTCCACGCGGTCCGTGCCGAGGAAGGTGACCGCGGCGCGGGCGTCCGGTTCGCCCAGCGCGGAACGCAACCGGGCCTCGACCAGAGGAAGAACATCAACCATGCGGCGAGCATAGAACTCGTCAGCACCAGGCAAAGCAACGCCTTGACACTTCAGTCGGCTGATACTCTTGCGCGGTGGTTCGGGGCAGCATGCTGAAGCATCGCGGTCAGGCCCCGACGCCGACGACACTCCCTTACGAGGGACCGGCCGGAGGAGGTGGGGCTGCAATGGATCGAAGTCGACCGTGCAGTAGCACCCGCTCTTCCCGCCGCTGACGTAGCCGCTCTGCTTCTAGCCGGCTGCCACCTCTCGCCTGCCTTTCCGCGGAAGAGCCTTCGTTTCGTTTTGCCTGATCTGTCAGTCAGCAGCAGTAGCTGAAACAGCAGCGAAGAACGCCACCGCAACGGTGCGGTGCTCCCCGCTTTGTGGACGTGCCAAACATCCTTCCCGCCTCCCGTGCGGGAGAAGCCTGAAGGACGTCCCCATTCCGGGTAGTTCCACCCGTCGTAGTGGCCTTTCGCTGCCTGCTCGCGAAGGAGCCTGCCATGTCGATGATCCGTGACCTGCGTGCCGCGGTCCGCCCCTCCCGTCCCTCGCTGCGCAAGGCCGTGCGCGTGGACGGCGGCGCCTACGACACCACCCGTGACCCCGGTACGCCCTCCGCCGTCGTCGACTGCGCCGTCTATCGCGACGGCGCGCGCGTCGAGAGCGGAGGGCAGCTGAGTCCGCACGAGGCGATGCGTCGCGTGCGGCGCGACGGCGGGTTCGTCTGGATCGGCCTGCACGAGCCCACCGAGGCCGAATTCGCGGGTATCGCCAGCGAGTTCGGGCTCCACCCGCTGGCCGTGGAGGACGCCGTCCAGGCCCACCAGCGGCCCAAGCTGGAGCGCTACGACGACTCGCTGTTCACGGTCTTCAAGACGGTGCACTACGTCGAGCACGCCGAACTCACCGCCACCAGCGAGGTGGTGGAGACCGGCGAGGTCATGTGCTTCACCGGCCGGGACTTCTTCATCACCGTCCGGCACGGCGGACAGGGCTCGCTGCGGGCGCTGCGGCACCGGCTCCAGGACGACCCCGAGCTGCTCGCCAAGGGCCCCTCGGCGGTGCTGCACGCCATCGCCGACCATGTCGTCGACGGTTACATCGCCGTGGCCGACTCGCTCCAGGACGACATCGACGACGTGGAGACCGACGTCTTCTCGCCGGGCCGCAAGGGCAGCCCGCGCGGCACCGACGCCGGACGGATCTACCAACTGAAGCGGGAGATCCTGGAGTTCAAGCGCGCGGTGTCGCCGCTGCTGCGGCCGATGCAGCTGCTGAGCGAGCGGCCGATGCGGCTGGTCGACCCCGACATCCAGAAGTACTTCCGGGACGTGGCCGACCACCTCGCCCGCGTCCAGGAGCAGGTCGTCGGCTTCGACGAGTTGCTGAACTCCATCCTCCAGGCCAACCTCGCGCAGGCGTCCGTGGCGCAGAACGAGGACATGCGCAAGATCACCTCTTGGGCGGCGATCATCGCCGTACCGACGATGGTGTGCGGGGTGTACGGCATGAACTTCGACTACATGCCGGAGACGCACTGGAAGTTCGGCTACCCGATGGTGCTCGGCTTCACGGTGATGATCTGCTTCGGCATCCACCGCACCCTCAAGCGCAACGGCTGGCTCTAGAGCCCTGCCACGGGCTCTAGGGAGGGTCCGGCGGGGCTGGCTAGGGTGGGGGCATGACTAGCGAGCTGCTCGACCAGGCCCTCGTCGAGGAGGCCACGAAGAAGTCCGGGCTGATCTGGGTCAAGGGTCCCGGTGTGCCGGCCCGGGCGCTGTGGCACGTGTGGCACGAGGGCGCGGCCTGCGTGGTCGGCGACGGGCCGGGCGAGCAGCCGCTGCCGGGGCTCATCGACGGCGGCGAGGCCGAGGTGACCGTCCGCAGCAAGGACAAGGGCGGCCGGCTGGTGTCCTGGACGGCGAAGGCCGTGGAGCTGGCGCCGGAGTCGGAGCAGTGGGAGGCGACGGTCGCGGAGCTGAAGGGCAAGCGGCTGAACGCGCCCGACGGCGAGGCGATGCCCGGGCGCTGGGCGCGGGAGTGCCGGGTGCTCCGGCTGGAGCCGACCGGGACGGTCGCACCGCTGCCGGACGGGGATCTGTCCGAGGCGCCGCTGCCGTCCCCGGCGACCACCCGGCAGCCGATCCCCGCGGGCCTGCCGAAGCTGCTGCTGAAGCGCCGCGGCCGCAGGTAGCGCCCCCGGTCAGGACGTCGGCAGCTGCTTGCCGTAGTCCACCGTCTCGTCCTTCTTCGGCTCCTCCAGCTCGAAGCCCTCGCCCCAGGAGGAGAAGGTCAGGGTGCCCGCGTCGCCGCCGCGGACCAGGCGCAGCGGGTAGGGGGTGCCCTCCAGGGAGACGTCCAGCGTGCCGCCGGAGCCCTGGTCGCCGGTGATGCGGACGGTCCGGACGCCGGACTGCTCGTAGCGCCCGTCGGTCTCCACGGTGCCGTGCAGGGTCAGCAGGCCCCCCAGCAGCACATCCATCTCCGTGAAGCCGATGAACTTCTTGTACGACGGGTCGCCCTGCGGCACCTTGACGTACTTGCCGTCGAGCTTGGCCGCGGCCGCCCCGTCCGCCTTCGCGTCGCCGTCGCTCCAGAAGCCGGCGTCCGCCATCAGGAAGAGCTGCTCGTCGACGCGGAGCAGCCGGAAGGTCGCGCCCTCCGCGGTGACCGAGCCCATGGCGCCGTCGTCCTTCAGCCGCATGTCGAGCTTGTAGGTGCGCCCGCTGGTCACCACGCTCCCGGACAGCCGTACCGCGTCGGCGGACTCGGCGGCCTTCAGCGTCTTCTTCTGGATCTGGGGGGCGGTCAGCTTGCCCACCCCGTTGGTGCCGGCGTCCGGGTCCTCGCTACTGCATCCCGTCAGCCCCGTCACGACCAGGGCGCACAGCGCGCTCACCAGCGCGGCCCGGCGGGTACGGCCCTGAGGAGTCACAGTCACAGGTGGGGCTGCCTTTCTGACGGGTCCTGATCGGCGTACGGCAGCGTACCGGGGTCGGCCCGGCGCGGCGGAGCCAGTCCGTCCGGACCGCTCACCAGGGCGTATCCGATCGGGACGGGCTAGCCTGAAGCCCACCCGAGCGGGCATACCGGACAGAGCCGTCGAGGAGGTGCGGTCATGGCAGGGGGCACCCCCCGCGTCTTCGTCTCGCACCTCTCCGCCATCGCCGTCTTCGACCCCAACGGCGACCAGGTGGGGCGGGTCCGCGACCTGGTCGTCATGCTGCGGGTCGGCCGCAGGCCCCCGCGGCTGCTCGGTCTGGTCGTCGAACTGTCCACCCGGCGCCGCATCTTCCTGCCCATGACCCGGGTGACCAGCATCGAGACCGGCGAGGTCATCACCACCGGCGTGCTCAACGTGCGCCGCTTCGAGCAACGGCCGACCGAGCGCCTGGTCTTCGGCGAGCTGCTGGACCGGCGGGTCACCCTCGTCGAGACCGGCGAGGAGGTCACGGTCCTGGACCTGTCGGTGCAGCAGCTGCCCGCCCGGCGGGACTGGGAGATCGACCGGGTCTTCGTGCGCAAGGGCGGCAGGAGCGGGCCGCTGCGGCGGACCAAGGGCGAGGCGCTCACCGTCGAGTGGTCCGCGGTGACCGGCTTCTCGCTGGAGGAGCAGGGGCAGGGCGCCGAGAGCCTGCTCGCGACCTTCGAGCAGCTGCGCCCCGCCGACCTCGCCAACGTGCTGCACCATCTCTCCGCCAAGCGGCGCGCCGAGGTCGCCGCCGCCCTCGACGACGACCGGCTCGCCGACGTGCTGGAGGAACTCCCGGAGGACGACCAGATCGAGATCCTCGGCAAGCTGAAGGAGGAACGGGCCGCGGACGTCCTGGAGGCCATGGACCCCGACGACGCGGCCGACCTGCTCTCGGAGCTGCCCGAGGCGGACAAGGAACGGCTGCTGAGCCTGATGCAGCCCGCCGACGCGGCCGACATGCGCCGGCTGATGTCGTACGAGGAGCACACGGCGGGCGGTCTGATGACGACCGAGCCCATCGTGCTGCGGCCCGACGCCACCGTCGCCGACGCCCTCGCCCGGGTCCGCAACGCCGACCTCTCCCCCGCGCTCGCCGCCCAGGTCTACGTCTGCCGGCCGCCCGACGAGACACCCACGGGGAAGTACCTCGGCACGGTCCACTTCCAGCGCCTGCTGCGCGACCCGCCGTACACGCTGGTCAGCGCGCTCCTCGACGAGGACCTCCAGGCCCTGGACCCGGACGCGGCGCTGCCGGTCGTCGCCGGGTTCTTCGCCACGTACGACATGGTCGCCGCGCCCGTGGTCGACGAGTCCGGCTCGCTGCTGGGCGCGGTCACCGTGGACGACGTCCTGGACCACATGCTGCCCGAGGACTGGCGGGAGACGGAGTTCCATCTCGACGAGGGCGAAGAGGCGGCGGCCCATGGCTCCTGAACGCGAGGGCGTCCGCGAGCGCACCGCGACCGGGGCGACCGCCACCGGACGGCCGCGCGCCCGGCTCGACCAGCCGCGGCCGCCGCGCCGCCGGCTCCTGCCGGAATGGGACCCGGAGGCCTTCGGGCGGCTCTCCGAGCGGATCGCGCGCTTCCTGGGCACCGGGCGGTTCATCGTCTGGATGACGGTCGCGATCATCGTGTGGGTGCTGTGGAACATCTTCGCCCCGACCGACCTGCGCTTCGACGAGTACCCGTTCATCTTCCTGACCCTGATGCTCTCGCTCCAGGCCTCCTACGCCGCCCCCCTGATCCTGCTCGCGCAGAACCGGCAGGACGACCGCGACCGGGTCAACCTCGAACAGGACCGCAAGCAGAACGAGCGGTCCATCGCGGACACCGAGTACCTGACCCGGGAGATCGCCTCGCTGCGGATCGGCCTCGGCGAGGTGGCCACCCGCGACTGGATCCGCTCCGAGCTCCAGGACGTTCTGAGGGAACTGGACGGCCACCGTCCGGACGGACATGCCGTATTCCCGGCAGAACGGTCGCACGGACGTGACACAGACGACCGCTGAGGGGCATCCCGAAGGCCCCCGCGGTCGCCGTACCATCGTCCTTATGGCTACGGAAGACGCGGTGCGCGAGGCACTGTCGACGGTGAACGACCCCGAGATCAACCGCCCCATCACCGAACTCGGGATGGTCAAGTCGGTGGAGATCGGCGCGGACGGGACGGTCGCGGTCACCGTGTACCTGACCGTCTCCGGCTGCCCCATGCGGGACACCATCACCCAGCGCGTCACCGAGGCGGTCTCCCGGGTCGAGGGAGTCACCGGCGTCGAGGTCACGCTGGACGTCATGAGCGACGAGCAGCGCAAGGAACTGGCGACGGCGCTGCGCGGCGGCCAGACCGAACGCGAGGTCCCCTTCGCCAAGCCCGGCTCGCTGACCCGCGTCTACGCGGTCGCCTCCGGCAAGGGCGGCGTCGGCAAGTCGTCGGTCACCGTGAACCTCGCGGCGGCCATGGCGGCGGACGGGCTGAAGGTCGGTGTCGTGGACGCCGACATCTACGGCCACTCGGTGCCGCGCATGCTGGGCGCCGACGGCCGTCCCACCCAGGTCGAGAACATGATCATGCCGCCGTCCGCGCACGGCGTGAAGGTCATCTCCATCGGCATGTTCACCCCGGGCAACGCGCCCGTCGTGTGGCGCGGCCCGATGCTGCACCGGGCCCTTCAGCAGTTCCTGGCGGACGTGTACTGGGGCGACCTGGACGTGCTGCTGCTGGACCTGCCGCCGGGCACCGGTGACATCGCGATCTCCGTCGCGCAGCTGGTCCCGAACGCCGAGATCCTGGTCGTGACGACCCCGCAGCAGGCCGCGGCCGAGGTGGCCGAGCGCGCCGGTTCCATCGCCGTGCAGACCCACCAGAAGATCGTCGGCGTGGTCGAGAACATGTCCGGCCTGCCCTGCCCGCACTGCGACGAGATGGTCGACGTCTTCGGCACGGGCGGCGGCCAGCTCGTCGCCGACGGGCTGACCCGTACCACCGGCGCGACCGTCCCGGTGCTCGGCTCCATCCCGATCGACGTCCGTCTGCGCGAGGGCGGCGACGAGGGCAAGCCGGTGGTCCTGACCGACCCCGACAGCCCGGCGGGCGGCGCGCTGCGCGCCATCGCGGGCAAGCTCGGCGGGCGGCAGCGCGGCCTCTCGGGGCTGTCGCTCGGGATCACGCCCCGCAACAAGTTCTGAGCCCGCTCCGGACACGACGAGGAAGGGGCGCCGGGTGGACCCGGCGCCCCTTCCTCATGCGTGCGCGGCGCGCGTCACGCGTACTCGCCGATGTCCTTGATCATCGAGAAGCCCAGCCCGTACGCGCTCATGCCGCGTCCGTACGCCCCCACGTGCACGCCCTCCTGGGTGGAGCCGGCGAGCACCCAGCCGAACTCGGACTCCCGGTAGTGGAAGGGGGTGGGAACCCCGTCCACCGGCAGGGAGAGCGTCGACCAGTCGGGACCCGAGAGGTCGTCGGCGAGCACCCAGGCCGTCTCGGTCTGCTGCTCCAGCCAGTCGTCCCGCAGTGAGTGGTCCATCTGTCCGGGCCAGGTGAACGTCAGCAGGCCCACCCCGGCCAGCCAGGCAGCCGAGGAGACGGAGGTCGCCTCCAGCAGTCCCGTGCCGTCGGCGCTGCGGCGGGAGGGGTTCGCCGCGACGGTGACCACGACCGCGAACTTCTCCCGGTCCTCGGCGGTCCCCTCGTGCCGTACGGAGGGCTCGTCGCCGTGTCCGATGGAACCGTGCTCGACGGCCCCGTCGGCCGCCGTACCGACCTGCATCAGCCAGCGCGGCCCTGTGAACGCCTCGTCGAGGCCGTACCAGGGGAAGGGCGCCAGCAGGTAGCCGTCGACCGTGCGCCGGGCGGTGGGGACCTGTTGTCCGCCCTCCGCGGCCGGCGCCTCTTCGACAGCCCGACTCGTCGTCTCCATGCCCGGACGCCTCCTCGCTCTCGGCGGACCGGGGGCGGCCCGCCCCCCTTCGGGCGGCCTCGCTGGATGGCGTTCGGTCCGCACAACAACTCGGCAGCATATCCACACCGGTGGGAGCAGCCGGGAAACCGCCGGGCCCGCGAGGCGTCGGGACGGTGCGTTCAGGCCGTACGGGGCCCTCGGAGCGGTATGAAACGCGTCACGTGGGCGACCCGCGCGCGGGGGTCGCGGCTCAGGTGGCGTCCGCGTCGTAGGGGGTGCGCTCCTCGGGCTTCTTCGTCATGTCGACGCGGTCGCCGGAGGCGGTGGACGAGGACGGCTTGGACGACGACTCGGACTCGCGGCCGTGGACCGCGTCCGTGACCTCCGCCATCTCCTTCTTCAGGTCGAAGCCGTTGCGGATCTCCTTGATCCCCAGTTCGTCGTTGTCCAGCTGCTTGCGGATGAACGTCTTGGGGTTGAGGTCCTCGAACTCGAAGTCCTTGAACTCCGGGCCGAGTTCCTGCCGGATGTCCTGCTTGGCGCTCTCCGAGAACTCGCGGATCTTGCGGACCGTCCGCATGACGTCCTGGATGACCTTCGGGAGCTTGTCCGGACCGAAGACGAGCACGGCGAGGACGATGAGCGTCACCAGCTCTAGCGGTCCTATGTCATTGAACACCTGAAGCTCCTTGCGATGTCCTCGGTCCTCGGCCCTCGGTGGTCTCTTGGGTCTTCCGTGGTCCGGGCCGGGTCCACGGTACCCGGCCATCCCCTTCGACCGGTACTGTCCCAGGGCCTCCGAGTGCGCGCGGGCGGGTGCTTTTCCGCGTTGTTTGCCTTGCGGGGCCCGAACTGACGCGGCCGTCGGGCTCCCGCTGTGAGGTTTCTGTGAGTCGCGTCAATCGCTCTTCGCGGAACCGAGGGTGAGCGTGAGCCGGATCTCCTCGCCGTCCCTCCGCAGCGTCAGCTCCAGCCGGTCCCCGGGGCGGTGGGCGCGGGTCTTGACGATCAGTTCCTCGCCGGAGTGCACCCGCTGGCCGTCGATCTCGGTGATGACGTCGCCGGGCTCGATGCCGGCCTTGTCGCCGGGGCCGCCCACGGTGACCGGCGCGCCCCCGTCACTGCCCTTGGTGCCGACCCGGGCGCCGTCGCCCGAGTAGTCCATGTCGAGGGTGACGCCGATGACCGGGTGGGTGGCGCGACCGGTGTTGATCAGCTCCTCGGCGACGCGCTTGCCCTGGTTGATCGGGATGGCGAAGCCCAGCCCTATGGACCCCGCCTGACCGCCGTCCAGGTCCGAGCCGCTGTCGGCGGAGCGGATCGCGGAGTTGATGCCGACCACGCGGGCCCTGGCGTCCAGGAGCGGGCCGCCGGAGTTGCCGGGGTTGATGGGGGCGTCGGTCTGGAGGGCGTCGACGTAGGACACGTCGCTGGCGTCGCCGCTCTCGCCGCCGGCCGTGATGGGGCGTTCCTTGGCGCTGATGATGCCGGAGGTGACGGTGCCCGCCAGGTCGAAGGGGGCGCCGATGGCGACGACGGGGTCGCCGACCTGGACGTTGTCGGAGTTGCCGAGGGTCAGCGGGGTCAGACCGCTGACGCCCTTCACCTTGACCACGGCGAGGTCGTAGCCGCTGTCCCGGCCCACGACGGTGGCCTTGGCGGTGTCGCCGCTGTGGAAGGTCACGGAGATCTCGCCGTCGGACCCGGCGGGCTCCACGACGTGGTTGTTGGTGAGGATGTGCCCGCGGTCGTCGAGTACGAAGCCGGTGCCGGTGCCCTGTTCCTCGGCACCGGTCACGTGCAGCGTCACCACGCTGGGCAGGGCCCGCGCCGCGATCCCCGCCACCGTGTCCGCGGCGCGCCCGGTGGGCTCGGCACCGGCCTGCGGCAGCCGGACGTCCTCCAGGCCGCCGTTGCGCTCCAGATACGCCCCTACGACGCCTCCGGCGACCCCGGACACCAGGGCCAGCAGCAGGGCGCCGGTCAGCAGCAGCCGCCTGCCCCTGCGACGCCGCTGGTCCTTGGAGGCGACCGCGGCACCGTTCTGCTGGAGCGGCCCGGTCACGTGCTTCGGGGCCCAGGGGTCGTAGTGCTGCCAGGGGGTGGCGGCGGAGGTCTGGAGGGGGTCGCCTTGCGGGGGTACGGGGGCGGGTACGAGGGCGGGGGCGGTGGTCGCGGCCTGTGTCGGGACCGGTACCGGTCCGGCTCCCGACGCCGGTGCCGGTGCCGGTCCGGGCGGCGGGAAGTGGGCGCCGGGGGCGTGGGGCTGGGGTTCGGGTGGGGGAACCGGGGCGGGCGCCTGAGCCGGGATGGGCTCGGGTCCCTGGGCGGGGCCGGGAGTTGATCCCTGCGCGGGTGCCTGGGCGGGCGCCTGAGCCGGGCTGGGCGCCGTTCCCTGGGCGGGGCCGGGAGTGGGGACCTGGCCTGGCATGGGCACCGCAGCCTGGGCCTGGAGGGGCGCCGGTGCGTGGGCAGGTACGGGAGTGTGGGGCGGCGGCACGGGGGCCTGGCCCGGTGCAGGGGCGTGACCCAGTACGGGGGCGTGACCCGGTACGGGGGCGTGACCCGGTACGGGGGCGTGACCCGGTACGGGGGCGTGGGGCGCCGCTGGGACGGCGGTGCCCTGCGCCGGGGTGGCCGCCGGGTGCTGCACCGGAGGGGCGGGCGCCCAGGGCCCGGGCCGGCCATAGGGCGGGGTGCTGTAGGGGTCGGGGTCGTGCAGGGGACGCGGACGATCCTCGGCGAGCGGCGCGGGGACGACGGGCGCGCCAGGTGCCGGGGGCGTGTCGGGCACGTCGGACGCCGGGGGCAGCACGGCCCCCTCGGGTGCTGCCGGCTCGCCGACCGACGCGGATTCCTCACTCTCGTCGGCCGCTACGGACGCCTCAGGTGCCGTGCGCGCCCCGGGCAGCCCGGACCGCTCGCTCTCCCCAGGCAGCCCGGACGTCTCGGGTCCAGCGCCTCCCTCGGCCGCTACGGACGCCTCAGGTGCCGTGCGCGCCCCGGGCAGCCCGGACCGCTCGCTCTCCCCAGGCAGCCCGGAAGTCTCGGGTCCAGCGCCTCCCTCGGCCGCTACGGACGCCTCGGGTGCCGTGCGCGCCCCGGGCAGCCCGGACGTCTCGGGGGAAGCACCCCCCTCGGGCGCTGAGGGCGTGTCGGACGCCCCGGGGGCCTCCGACGTGGTCGGCGCGGTGACGGCAGCCCGGCCGTCGGCCTCACCCGGCTGCGGGGACTCCCCGGAAGCCCCGATGCCGGACGCCTCCGGCGCGGTCGAGCCGTCGGCCGGCGCCATGGGCTCGGTGTCAGAAACGGGGGCGGCGGAGCTGTCCGGTGACGCCCCCTCGGCCTGCGGGTGCACCCGCCGCTGTGGGCTGCGGAGTTCGTAGTCGCCCTCAGGGGAGACCGCGGTCGCGGGCCGCTCCAGTTCGAAATCGCCGTCGGCGTTGGCGACCGGGGCCGGAGCGGGCGGCGGCGCCTCGGTCACGCCCTCCGCCTGACTCGAAGGCCCCTGGAGCCGAGGACGGCTCCACCATTTCGCCTTCGCTGGCTTCCCCTCGTCCATGCTCTCCCCACAGCCGGCCGCGGCACGGCACGTCGGCGGTGGCCGCGGCTCATAGAACTCCGCCTCCGCGCCCGGCAACTGCCCTGGGCGCGGCCCACCCCGGATTCAACCAGGTTCGCGGGCCGCCGCGCAGTGGCCGGGTCAGCGGTTGGTGCCCGTGGGGGCGGTGGAGGCGGACGGGGAGGCGGTCGCCTCGGGGACGGGTGCGGCGAGCAGTCCCGGGGTCATGACCTCGGGAGCGGTGTGCCAGGAGGTCAGGGTGAGCGGCGGAGTGGCGCTGAGCGGACGTATCAGCGGGGAGACCGCGGTCGCGCCCGCCGACGCGGTGGGCGAGTCCGTGCCCGGGGCGGGCACTCCGGGCAGCAGGGGCGCGGACACCGAGGTCGGCGCGGCCTGGGAGTCACCGGTCGCCCGCTGCCCCTGGCCGTGGGCCAGCAGCGGTCCGACACCTCGGCGGCGCTGGCTGTCGGGACTCGTCGCGGCACCGCTGCCCTGGCTGCGGGCCGGGGTCACATTGCTGCCGGAGCCCGAGCCGCGGGTGTCCGTCTCGGGGGCCACACCGGTGGTGACGCCGCCGAGCGCTATGGCGGCGAGCGACACCGCTCCGGCCGCGGCGAAGGCGAACCGCAGCCCGCGCGAGGACCGGTCGGTGTCGGGGCGGCCCACGGGATGCACCCGGAAGCCGCCGGCCGTGCCGCCGGTGAGCGCCGGGGCGTGCGGGCCGGCGGGGACGTAGCCGAACTCGAAGCGTTCGCCCCGGCCCATGCCGAAGACACCGCCGGCGGGCTGGTCGGAGAGTCCGCCGAGGGCACCGGCGCCGAACGGTGAGCCCCCGCTGCCCGGGTCCCCGCCCGGCAGGCCCTGGAGGCGGGCCAGGAAGCTCTCCGAGGGCGACGGCGGGGCCGCCTCCGCGAACACGTTCTTCAGTCGGCGCTGGGCGTCGGCCTCCGCCTTGCACTTGGCGCAGGTGGCCAGGTGGGCGAGGACGCGCTCGCGCGTGTCATGACCGAGTTCTCCGTCCACCAGGGCGGACAGGCGGTCACCGAGATGCTGTTCGGCGAGACGGCGCTCGCCGGATTCGGGTCGGGTTCCAGTCACGCGGTCGCGCCCCCTCCCCCCAGCGCGGGCACCGATGGCACGAAGGACCGGCGCTCGGCCCGGGCTTCCGGGGAGCGGTGCGCCAGGGCCTTGCGCAACTGCGAGCGGCCGCGGTGGATCCGGGAGCGGACGGTGCCGAGCTTGACGCCGAGGGTCGCGGCGATCTCCTCGTAGGAGAGCCCCTCGATGTCGCACAGGACGACGGCGGCGCGGAACTCGGGCGCGAGGGTGTCGAGGGCCTGCTGGACGTCGGCGTCGAAGTGCGCGTCGTTGAAGACCTGCTGCGGGGACGGCTCACGGCTGGGCAGGCGCTCGGCCGCGTCCTCGCCGAGGGCGTCGAAGCGGATGCGCTGCTTGCGCCGGACCATGTCCAGGAAGAGGTTGGTGGTGATGCGGTGCAGCCAGCCCTCGAAGGTGCCCGGCGTGTACGTGGACAGCGAGCGGAAGACCCGGACGAAGACCTCCTGCGTGAGGTCCTCGGCGTCGTGCTGGTTGCCGGTGAGGCGGTACGCGAGGCGGTAGACGCGGCCGCTGTGCGTGCTGACGATCTCCTCCCACGTGGGCGGAGTCCACGCCTGCCCGTCCGCGTCGGTGGAGAAGGTCGCGGTCTGGGCGTAGTCGTCGGCGTGGTCAGCAGCGGTGTCGTTCACGGATTTCGGCTTGCCCGCCGATCCGAGAAAGCGCCGGAGCACTCCTCCCCGATCCACAGGCGCGGCCGCACCTCCCCTGTCGGCTCTGGTGGTGTCCAGCGGAGCCCCTACCATAGCCACCTCGCCCGTTAGCTCCGGATAAGCGGTTTTACGAGAATTTGATCTGGGCTGATACGGCTCATGCGACTGCGTCAGCATGTGCTCGCCCTCCGCCCCGCCGTCGTGATCCAACCGTGTCCCCCCTGTCGTCTCCCACCCCTCTAAACGCCTGGTCCCATCTGCGGGTTCCCAGCGGCAGCGGATACAGTCACGCCCAGGCAACCACGGGGACAGGAGAGGGTCATTACCGGCAACCGGCAGACGAGCTGGGCGTTCGCCGACGCCTATGTCGCCGAGGACGACGCGCTGCGCTGGGCCCGTGACCGGGCCCGGGAGGCAGGGCTGCGCTCGGTGTCGCCCGGCACGGGCGCCGCGCTGGGGTTGCTCGCCGCCGCCGTGGACGCGAAAGCGGTCGCGGAGATCGGCACCGGCACCGGTGTCTCCGGTATCCACCTGCTGCACGGCATGCGTCCGGACGGCGTCCTGACCACCGTCGATCCCGAGCCGGAGCACCAGCAGTTCGCCCGGCACGCCTTCCGCGCCTCCGGCTTCGCCAGCAACCGGGCCCGCTTCATTCCCGGCCGCGCGCTGGACGTACTGCCCCGGCTCGCGGACGCCGGCTACGACCTCGTGTTCTGCGACGGCGACCGGCTGGAGTTCCTCGACTACCTCGCTGAATCGTTGCGCCTGCTGCGTCCGGGTGGCCTGGTGGTCTTCGAGGGCGTCTTCGCCCACGGCCGTACGGTCGACTCGGGGCCGCAGCCGACGGAGGTCGTCCGGCTGCGGGAGCTGCTGCGCGCGGTGCGGGAGAGCCCGGACCTGGTGCCCTCGCTGCTGCCGGTGGGCGACGGGCTGCTCTGCGCCGTCAAGCGCTGACCCGGCTCCGGGAGGCCCCCAAACAGCTGCCCCGGCACCTCATGGGATGCCGGGGCAGCTGAAAGGGTATGGTCGCTTCCGCGTCAGCCGACGACCTTCTTGAGGGCGTCGCCGAGCGCGTCGGCCTCGTCAGGGGTCAGCTCGACGACGAGCCGACCGCCGCCTTCGAGCGGAACGCGCATGACGATGCCCCGCCCCTCCTTGGTCACCTCGAGCGGGCCATCGCCCGTCCGCGGCTTCATGGCCGCCATGCTCGTTCCCCTTCCTGAAACCAGCTCATCGTCAAGCCGACGGCCCCACGGAGGGCATGCGCGGTCCCCGAAGGACACGCGACACCGGCATCGAACACATTGCTTCCCAGCCATTATCCCGCATCCCAGGACCCGATGACCAACATCGGTAGGCATCGCTTGGGCAACGCGCGCGAGCAAAACCACTCAATTCGGGGATGTGACTGCGATACTGCGCCACCGCACGGACGTCCGCCGGACGGAAACGGGCTCGATTTCTTTGACGCAGGTCACACGTGCGCTCCCGGCGATCTCCGCCATGCTGTCCTGAGACATGAGCCGCGACACCGGAGGGGATACGCCATGGCCGACACCGTGCTCTACGAGGTGAGCGACGGACTCGCGACGATCACGCTGAACCGCCCCGAGGCGATGAACGCGCTGAACATCGAGACCAAGGTCGCCCTGCGGGAGGCCGTGACCACGGCGGGCGCGGACTCCTCGGTGCGGGCCGTGCTGCTGACCGCCGCCGGTGACCGGGCCTTCTGCGTGGGCCAGGACCTCAAGGAGCACATCGGGCTGCTCGCCGAGGGGTCCGGTCAGGTGATGAGCACCGTGCGCGAGCACTACAACCCGATCGCCCGCGCCCTCACCGAGATGGCCAAGCCGGTGGTCGCCGGGGTGAACGGCGTCGCCGCGGGAGCGGGGTTCGGCTTCGCGCTGGCTGCGGACTACCGGGTCGTGGCCGATACCGCCGCCTTCAACACCTCGTTCGCCGGGGTCGCGCTGACCGCGGACTCGGGGATCTCCTGGACGCTGCCCCGTGTGGTGGGTCCCGGGCGCGCCGCCGATCTGCTGCTGTTCCCGCGCAGCGTCAAGGCGCAGGAGGCCCTCGACCTGGGGATCGCCAACCGGGTGGTGCCCGCCGGGTCGCTGCGCGAGGAGGCCGAGAACGTGGCCCGCGCGCTGGCCGAGGGGCCGACCGTGGCGTACGCGGCGATCAAGGAGGCGGTGGCCTTCGGGTTCTCCCACTCGCTGGCCGAGACGCTGGAGAAGGAGGACGAGCTCCAGGCGCGGGCCGGGGCCTCGGAGGACCACGCGATCGCGGTGCGCGCCTTCGTCGCCAAGGAGAAGCCGAAGTACCTGGGCCGGTAGCCCTCAGGACCGCCGCCCAGGGCCGTCCGGTCTACCGTCGGTCCCGGGCGGCGCAGTCCGCCAGGTGGTCGTTGACCAGGCCGCACGCCTGCATCAGCGCGTAGGCGGTGGTGGGTCCGACGAATCTCAGGCCCCGCGCCTTCAACGCCTTGGAGAGGGCCTTGGAGGCTGGGGTGATCGCCGGGACGTCCGCGAGGGTCTTCGGGGCCGGGCCGGGCTCCGGGGCGTGCGACCAGATCAGTTCGTCCAGCTCGCCGTCCGTCCAGTCGGCCAGCACGCGCGCGTTGGCGAGGGTGGCGTCGATCTTGGCCCGGTTGCGGATGATGCCCACGTCGGCGAGCAGGCGGTCGCGGTCCTCGTCGGTGAAGGCGGCCACCTTCTCGATCCCGAACCCGGCGAAGGCCGCGCGGAAGCCGGGACGGCGGCGCAGGATCGTGATCCAGGACAGCCCCGACTGGAAGGCCTCCAGGGACAGGCGCTCGAAGAGGGCGTCGTCGCCGTGGACCGGGCGTCCCCACTCGTCGTCGTGGTAGGCGACGTAGTCCGGCGTGGACAGCGCCCAGGGGCAGCGCCGGGCGCCGTCGGGGCCGGCCAGGGCCGCTCCGTCGGTCACCGGTCCTCCTGCTCGGGCTTCTCCATGGAGACCGGCGACCCGGCCCGGGCGCCGGCCAGCGCGGACTCCAGATCGGCGATACGGGCGTCGCGCTCGGCGAGTTCGGCGCCCAGCCGGCTGAGCGCGTCGTCGACGTCCGACATGCGGTAGCCGCGGGCGGCGAGCGGGAAGCGGAGGCTGTCGACGTCGGAGCGGCCCACCGGGCGGTCGAGCGGGAGCGGGTCGTGGAGCCGCTGGGGCACGGCCTCGGGCAGCGGGCCTCCGCCCTCGCCGCCGCCCACCACCGCGAGGGTCACCGCGGCGACCACGACGGCGAGCGCGACGACCAGGAACAAGAACATAACCATCGCTGAGGTCCCCACGGTCGGTGCAAGTGTGCGGTCGAGTGTGTCAGGGTCCGATCGTGCCATGCGAGTCTGGCGGTTAGGGTCGCAGGCGGCCGATGATCAGCACGTACGGGAGAGGTTCACAGGGGATGCTCAGGCTGGGCAGGCGTGAGTTCGACACGCACGAGCCGGTGATCATGGCGATCGTGAACCGGACCCCGGACTCCTTCTACGACCAGGGGGCGACGTTCCACGACGAACCCGCCCTCGCGCGCGTGGAGCGGGCCGTGGCGGAGGGCGCCGCCATCATCGACATCGGCGGCGTCAAGGCGGGCCCCGGCGAGGAGGTGTCCGCGGCCGAGGAGGCGCGGCGCACGGTGGGCTTCGTCGCGGAGGTGCGGCGGCGGTTCCCGGATGTCGTGATCAGCGTGGACACCTGGCGGGCCGAGGTCGGCGAGGCGGTCTGCGAGGCCGGTGCGGACGTCCTCAACGACGCCTGGGGCGGGGTGGATCCGCGGCTGGCGGAGGTGGCCGCCCGCTACCGGGTGGGCCTGGTGTGCACGCACGCCGGGGGCGCGGAGCCCCGTACGCGGCCGCACCGGGTGACGTACGACGACGTCATGGCGGACATCCTCCGGGTGACCGTGGGACTCGCCGAGCGGGCCGTGGCGCTGGGGGTGCCCCGGGAGTCGGTGATGATCGACCCCGGCCATGACTTCGGGAAGAACACCCGGCACAGCCTGGAGGCGACCCGGCGGCTCCAGGAGATGGTGGCCACCGGCTGGCCGGTGCTGGTGTCGCTGTCCAACAAGGACTTCGTCGGCGAGACGCTGGACCGGCCGGTGAAGGAGCGGGTGGTCGGCACGCTGGCGACCACGGCCGTCTCGGCGTGGCTGGGCGCCCAGGTGTACCGGGTGCACGAGGTCGCGGAGACCCGCCAGGTGGTGGACATGGTGGCCTCGATCGCGGGACACCGGCCGCCGGCCGTGGCCCGGCGCGGGCTGGCCTAGCGATTCCCGCGCGGCATGCGCGGACACGGGTGCGGGGCGGGCCGAGGAGGCCCGCCCCGCGTCCGTGCCGGTCCGTCAGCGGCCCGCCTCTTTGGAGACCAGGGCCACCGCCTCGTCGACGTCGTCGGTGACATGGAAGAGCAGCAGGTCCTTCTCGGACGCCTTGCCCTGCGCCACCAGGGTGGTGCGCAGCCAGTCGATCAGGCCGCCCCAGTACTCCGTGCCGAAGAGGACGATGGGGAAGCGGGTGACCTTCTGGGTCTGGACCAGGGTGAGGGCCTCGAAGAGTTCGTCGAGGGTGCCCAGGCCGCCGGGCAGGACCACGAAGCCCTGGGCGTACTTGACGAACATCATCTTCCGGACGAAGAAGTACCGGAAGTTCAGGCCGATGTCGACGTAGGGGTTGAGCCCCTGCTCGAAGGGCAGCTCGATGCCCAGGCCGACCGAGATGCCCTTCGCCTCGCAGGCACCCTTGTTGGCGGCCTCCATGGCGCCCGGGCCGCCGCCGGTGATGACGGCGAAGCCCGCCTCCACCAGGCCCCGGCCCAGCCGCACCCCGGCCTCGTACTCCGGCGAGTCGGCCGGCGTGCGGGCCGAGCCGAACACGCTGATCGCCGGGGGAAGCTCGGCGAGCGTGCCGAAGCCCTCGATGAACTCCGACTGGATGCGCAGGACACGCCACGGGTCGGTGTGGACCCAGTCCGAGGGGCCGCCGGCGTCCAGCAGGCGCTGGTCGGTCGTACTCGCCGTGACCTGGCTCCGCCGTCGGAGTACGGGTCCCAGGCGCTGCTCCTCCGGCGGCTGCTTCCTGCCCTCGGGGTTCCCGGTAGCCATGTGCGCTCCCTCCGCTTGCGGTTGTTCCACCTCAGCGTAGATCTACGCGGGTTACGGACGGGGGACATCGGCATGTCCGGCATCCCCGCATTGCGTGGGCGCTCAGGCCGTGAGCCACGCCCGCAGGCGTTCCTCGCCCGCGAGGATCTTCGCCGTGTCGACCCGCTCGTCCCGCTTGTGGGCCAGGTGCGGGTTGCCGGGACCGTAGTTCACGGCGGGGACGCCGAGGGCGGAGAACCGGGAGACGTCGGTCCAGCCGTACTTGGGCATCGGGGTGCCGCCGACGGCCTCGATGAAGGCGGCGGCCGCCGGGTGGGAGAGGCCGGGCAGGGCGCCGGGGCTGTGGTCGTCCACCACGAACTCGGCCACCCCGCAGTCCGCGAACACCTCGTGGACATGGGCCAGCGCCTCCTCCTCCGTGCGGTCGGGGGCGTAGCGGAAGTTGACGGTCACCACGCACTCGTCGGGGATGACGTTGCCCGCGACCCCGCCCGACACGCCGACCGCGTTCAGGCCCTCGCGGTACTCCAGGCCGTCGATGACCGGCCACCGCGGTTCGTAGGCGGCCAGCCGGGCCAGGATCGGGGCGGCCGCGTGGATCGCGTTGGAGCCCATCCAGCCGCGCGCCGAGTGCGCCCGCTCGCCCTTGGTCCTCAGCAGAACCCGCAGCGTGCCCTGGCAGCCGCCCTCGACCTGGCCGTCGGAGGGCTCCAGCAGCACCGCGAAGTCGCCCGCGAGCCAGTCGGGGTGTGCCTCGGCCACATGACGCAGACCGTTGAGGTGTGCGGCGACCTCTTCGTTGTCGTAGAAGACGAAGGTGAGGTCGCGGTTGGGCGCGGGGACGGTGGCGGCGACGCGCAGCTGTACCGCCACCCCGGACTTCATGTCGCAGGTGCCGCAGCCCCACAGGACGCCGTCGTCGTCGAGCCGCGAGGGGACGTTGTCCGCGATCGGCACGGTGTCGATGTGGCCGGCCAGGATCACGCGCTCGGCGCGCCCGAGGTCGGTGCGCGCCACGACGTTGTTGCCGTACCGGTCGACCCTCAGGTGCGGCAGGGCCCGCAGGGCGGACTCGATCGCGTCGGCGAGCGGCTTCTCGGTTCCGCTCTCGGACGGGAAGTCGACGAGTGCCGCGGTCAGGCGGGCGGCGTCCAGCGTGAGGTCAAGCGGGGTATCGGGCATGGCTCCGACCCTAGCGTCCTGGGCCTGCGCACAGTTTTCGCACGGGCCTCGGCGGACGCTCTACTCTCCAGTACCTTGTACGCGTGCCTGAGCCGTCCCCCACCCCCAGACGCCGCGGCCGCCTCTTCCGTTTCGGGGCGGCTCTCGTGGTCCTGCTCGCCGTCGCGGGCTATCTCGCCGTGCAGTACGTGACCGGGGGCGCGGGGGCGCCCGGTTGCCGGGTCGTCTCCGCCGACGGAGACGGCACGGAGTACGAGTTCACTCCGGAGCAGGCGGTGAACGCGGCGACGATCGCCGCGGTGGGCACCGGACGCGAACTGCCCGAGCGGGCCGTGACCATAGCCCTCGCGACCGCGCTCCAGGAGTCGGCGCTGCGCAACATCGAGCACGGTGACCGGGATTCGCTGGGCCTGTTCCAGCAGCGGCCCTCGATGGGCTGGGGCACCGAGCGGGAGATCATGGACCCGACCTACGCGGCGGGGATCTTCTACGACCATCTGGTGAAGGTGGAGGACTACACCGAGCTGCCCCTCACCGTGGCCGCCCAGCGCGTGCAGCGCAGCGGCTTCCCGGACGCGTACGCCAAGCACGAGCCGGACGCCACGCTGCTGGCCGCCGCCCTGACCGGCCGCTCGGCGGCGACGCTGACCTGCGAGGGCCGGCCGGGCACGACCCCGGTCACCGGGACGGCGCCGGTCCGGGACGCGCTGGCGCGGGACTTCGGGCAGGACGTGCTGGAGTCGGCGGGCGCGGTGGTCGGCGAGGAGTCCGGGCCGAGCGCCTCCCCCGAAGACGACGGCGACGGCGACGGACGCACGCTCGATCTGCCGGTGGCCTCGGACGGCGGCAAGCGGGACGCGGCGGAGCGCGGCTGGCAGCTCGCGCACTGGGCCGTGGCCAACGCCTCGGCGCTGCGCATCGAGCGGGTGTCGTACGCCGGGCGCGAGTGGACGGCCGGGAACACCGACAGCCAGTGGCGCGCGCTGGAGTCCGAGGGTGCCGCCGGGGCCGAGCGGGGCACGGGGTCGGTCCGGATCGTGACCGCGCACTAGTGCGGGCGGTCCTCCGCGAGGGTTGGCGGGGGCGGCGGCGGCCGACACGCCGTGACGCTTTCCGCCCGGGTGTGGTCGATTCCCGCGGAACCCTTGAGAACAAAGGGCTGTAAGGATTCCGCGCGCTTTCCCGACGGGGCCTCTTTGCCCGTTTTTATCCACAGCAGATAATGCGACGCATTGCCAACTCTTTACGTTATCCCGCCGCAACCTTCGCGGACTTCGAGCGGTAGTCACTGCGTCCGAGGCCGGAGATCGACTCCGGTCGCGGACGGACAGATCGCACCGGAAGACTCGTCGAAGGAGCAACATGACCCTCCCCCTGACCCGCCGTATCGCCCGTGCCGCGCTGCTCGTCGCTGCGGGAGCGGCCGCCGGGGTAGGTGCGGCCGGCTCCGCGAGCGCGGCCCCGGCCCTGCCCGCCACGCCCGGACTCGGAGGTCTGACCGCCCTGGACGGGGCGAGCGTCGGCAACGCCGTCGACGGTGCCGCGCAGAACGTCACCGGGCTGGCCGGGGAGGCCGGCGGCAAGGCGGTCGGCACGTCGGTGCCGGCCGCGGGCAAGACCGGCGGCAAGGCGGTCAAGAAGGCCACGCCGGCCGCGCAGAAGACCGCCGGTGAGGCGGCCGGCACGGCCGGGGACATCCTGGGCGACACCGCCGCCTCCGCGACCAAGGGCGGCCTGCCCACCGAGTCGCTGCCCACGGAGTCGCTGACCACGGAGTCGCTGCCCACGGAGTCGCTGACCAAGGGCGGGCTGCCCTCGGCGGGCTCCCTCCCGGTCCAGGGCCTGCCGCTCGGCGGCTGACCGCCCGCGCCGCGTACGGCGAAGGGGCCCGGGGTCGAACCCCGGGCCCCTTCGGCATGCGTGCCGGTGTCTCAGGCGAGCCGACGGACGGCCTCCCGGACGCGCTCGTCCGTGGCCGTGAAGGCCACGCGCACATGGCTCGCGCCGGCCTCGCCGTAGAAGTCCCCGGGGGCCACCAGGATGCCGAGCCCGGCCAGGTGCGCCACCGTCTCCCAGCAGGACTCCCCGCGGGTGGCCCACAGGTACAGGCTGGCCTCGCTGTGCTCGATGCGGAAGCCGTGGCCGGTCAGGGCGGCGCGCAGGGCGTCGCGCCGGGCGGCGTAGCGCTCGCGCTGGATCCGGACGTGCTCGTCGTCGCCCAGGGCGGCGACCACGGCCGCCTGGGTCGGGGCGGAGGTCATCATGCCGCCGTGCTTGCGGATCTCCAGCAGCGGGGCGAGGACCTGCGGGTCGCCCGCGAGGAAGGCCGCGCGGTAGCCCGCCAGGTTCGAGCGCTTGGAGAGCGAGTGGACGGCCACGACGCCCTCGTACGAACCGCCGTTGACGTCCGGGTGCAGCACCGAGACCGGGTCGGCGTCCCAGCCCAGCTCCAGGTAGCACTCGTCGGAGAAGACCAGGACGCCGTGGGACCGGGCCCAGGCGACGATCCGGGTCAGCTCCTCCTTGGGGAGCACCTTGCCCGTGGGGTTCGACGGGGAGTTCAGCCACAGCAGCTTCAGGCCGCGCGGGTCCAGCTCGGTGGGGTCGTCGTAGACCTCGTACCCGGCGCGGGCCAGGCGGGCGCCGACCTCGTAGGTCGGGTAGGCCAGGCGCGGGTACGCGACGCGGTCGCCGGGGCCGAGGCCCAGCTGGGTGGGGAGCCAGGCGACGAGTTCCTTGGAGCCGACGATCGGCAGGACGTGCCGGTGCGTCACCTCGCGGGCGCCCAGCCGGCGCTCCACCCAGCCGGTGAGCGCGTCCCGCAGCTCCGGGGTGCCCCACACCGTCGGATAGCCCGGCGAGTCGGCCGCCGCGATCAGCGCCTTCTGGATCAGCTCGGGCACCGGGTCGACCGGGGTGCCGACCGACAGGTCGACGATGCCGCCCGGGTGGGCCGAAGCCGTGGCTTTGTACGGCGCCAGCTTGTCCCAGGGGAAGGCGGGGAGACGGTCGGAGACTGCTGACACTGGATCTGGCTCACTTTCTCGTCCGAACGGCGAACGCCTCGGCCCCGCACGGCGACCGGGGACGGCCGGACGTGCGGGACCGAGGCGGCACAGTTGTGCGGGCCGCCTGCGTGCTTACTCGGCCTGCGGCGGGAGAGCGGCGACGAAGGGGTGGTCGCGCTCGATCAGACCCAGCTTGCTGGCGCCGCCGGGCGAGCCGAGCTCGTCGAAGAACTCGACGTTCGCCTTGTAGTAGTCCTTCCACTCCTCCGGAGTGTCGTCCTCGTAGAAGATCGCCTCGACCGGGCAGACCGGCTCACAGGCGCCGCAGTCGACGCATTCGTCCGGGTGGATGTACAAGGACCGGGAGCCCTCGTAGATGCAGTCGACCGGGCACTCCTCGATGCACGCCTTGTCCTTGACGTCGACACAAGGCTGCGCGATGACGTAGGTCACGCTGTCGTTCCTCCTCGATAGGGCGCTGGCGGGCCTCCGCAGGCTCCGCCGCCTGGCGCGCGGGAGCGCGGCGTCGTCGATGCCCGCCCCTAGTATCTCCGTTCTTGGGCATGATCCGAACAGGAGGGGTGAACCGACCTGTGGAAATCTCTGCGACGGGGCGACTTGAGGTCCGCATCACCGCTGCTGACGTGGGCAAACGAGTCTCTGTACGACGTCTGGACGATCCGGCGCGCGGGGGTGAGAAGTTCACCGACACGGTGGGTGTTCTCGCATCCTGGGACGACGGTGTGCTGCTGATCACACGGAAGACCGGTGAGACCGTCCGCATCGCGGAATCGTCGCTGGTCGCGGGCAAGGTCGTACCGAGCGCCCCGGCCCGGCGGCGGGGCCCCGCCGCCTCCTACCAGGAGCTCGCGCGTGTCTCCGCCCGGGCGTGGCGCCCGGTGGAGAGCGAGCGGCTCGGCGACTGGGAGCTGCGGGCCGCCGCCGGTTTCACCCGGCGCGCCAACTCCGTGCTGCCGCTGGGCGACCCCGGCCTGCCCCTCGACGAGGCCCTGGCCGCCGTGCGCCGCTGGTACGGCGAGCGCGGTCTGCCCGCCTATGTGCAGACCGCGACCGGCGCCGAGGGCACGCAGGAGCTGCTCTGCGCGGAGCTGGAGCGGCGCGACTGGGTGCGTGAGGTCTCCGCCGAGCTGTGGATCGGGGCGCTGGCGCCGCTCGCGGACCGGGAGGAGCAGGCCGAGGTGGTGCTCTCCCGGACGGCGGACGAGGCGTGGCTGGCCCGCTACCGGCGCAAGGGGCTGAGCGAGGTGGCCCTGACGGTGCTGGGAAGCGGGCCCTCGGTGTGGTTCGCGAGCGTGCCCGGTCCGGGGGACGCGCCCGCGGCGATCGGACGGTGCGTCGTGGACGGCCGCTGGGCGGGGTTCGCCGCCGTGGAGGTCGATCCCGCGATGCGGCGGCGGGGGCTGGCCTCCGCCGTGATGAGCGCGCTGGCCGGGCGCGCCCTGGAGGAGGGGGCGTCGGCGGGCTGGCTCCAGGTGGAGAGCGACAACGCCGGAGCGCGGGCGCTGTACTCCGGGAGCGGATTCTCGGCGCACCACGCGTACCACCACTACCGCGAGCCGGGGAACTCCGGCTCGGGCCGGTAACCGATCGCCGTGAGAGGGCACGAGCCTGCTATGCGTCCCCCCTACCCCCCGCCGCCCGAACGTTCGCTCGAACTGCGGCGCCGGTTCGCCGAGGAGGCCCGCTGCGAGCGGCCCGACCTGTCGACGCTGTGCCTGCTGATCGGCGCCGAGGCGGACGGCGCCCTGGACGAGACGGGCATCGACGGCGCGCAGATGGAGCTGGACCGGCTGGCGGGCCTGCTGCCGTTCCGCCCCGGCGGACCCCGCGCCTGGGCCGCCGCGCTGCGCGAGCTCCTCGGCGAACGGCTCGGTTTCCACGGCGCGCCGGGCGACTACCAGCGCCTGGAGTCCTCGCTGCTCCACGAGGTGCTGCGGCGCGGACGGGGGCTGCCGATCCTGCTCTCGGTGGTGTGGACGGAGGTCGCGCGCCGGGCCGGGGCTCCGGTGTACGGCGTGGCCCTGCCGGGGCACTTCGTGGTGGGCTTCGGCGACCCGGACGAGCAGGTGCTCGCGGACCCGTTCAACGGCGGGCTGGCCCTGACCGGAACCGACGCGGAACTGCTCGTGGCGGGCTCGACGGGGACGGCTCTGGAGCCGTCGATGCTGGTTCCCGCGACTCCGCTGGAGGTGGTCTCGCGGATCCTGAACAACGTCCGCGCCTGGGCCGCGGCCCGCCCCGAACGCTCGGACGTGTCGCTGTGGGCGGTCGAACTCGCCCTGCTCCTGCCCTCGCACCCGGCGCGGCTGCGCTACGAGCGGGCGCAACTGCTGGTCCAGCGCGGCGACTTCGTGAAGGGCGCGGCGGAACTGGAGGCGTACGCCGAGGTGGTGGAGGCGGTCGACGCCCCGACGGCGGGCCGGGTCCGGCAACAGGCCCACTCGGCGCGGGCGATGCTGAACTGAGCGGGGCACCCGGGTCGCGCCGGGTGCCCCGGGGCAGCTAGCTGGGGTTCGTCTCGATGGTGGCGTCGCGTTCGGTCCTGCTCAGCAGGGCCTGGCGGAGGGCGGCGTAGACGTCCTGCGGGGTGACGGCGGTCTTCTCGCCGTTGCCCCGGGTGATCGTCACTCCGTCGAAGGTGCTGCCGTAGAGCTGCTTGAGCGCGTTGAGGTCCGGGTTGTCGACGAGCTTGCCGTCCACGGCCTTCACCCTGAGGAACTTCCACAGGGAGTTCTCCGGGCTGAACTCGATGAAGCGGGTGGCGTCCGTCCGCACGATGACGTTGGCCGACATCGCGGGCGTGGCGAACTCCTTCATCTCGCGGTCGACCTCGGCGTCGGAGATGGTGGGCTGCCGCTCGGTCGTCGCGACCGTGATCGCGGGGGCCGTGCCCGTCTCCACCTGCGTGCGGTACGCCCGCACCACCGCGTCCGTCGACCGGGCGACGTCGATGCCCTGGCCCGCCTTGCCGTAGACGGCGACGGCCTTGCCGGAGGTGAACTTGATCGTGCCGTCGGTGCTCGATCCGGAGCCGCCGGCGGCGTTCTCCAGGGCCGCCTGGAGCTTCTCCTCGTCGACCGGCATGACCGGCTCGACGACGCGTTCCTGACCGAACAGCGAGCCGATCACGGAGACGGGGTTGTAGTCGCTCTGCGCGGCCTCGCCGACAGTGGCCGCGGCGTCGAACTGGAGGCCCGCCTGGTCCGGCTTGAGCTGGACGGTCTTGTCGCCGACCGTCAGCTTCAGGGCCTGGTTCACCCGCTTCTCGAAGGCGCCGTCGAGCTTCTCGACCGCGTCGTCCCGGGTGCCGCCGCCGATGTCGACGCCGAGCACGGTGGTGCCCTTGGGCACGTCGGAGTGGTTCATCAGCAGGCCGGCGCCGTACAGACCGCCGGCCAGGACGATCACACCGCCGGTGAGCAGGCCCAGCTTGCCGCGGCCCTTCTTCTTCGGCGCGGGGGCCGCGGGCCGGGTGACCGGCTCGGGGAGCTTCGGCGGCGTGTGCGGCAGCGGCCTGTCGGTGGGGGCGTCCGCCCCGAAGTCCTGGGCGGCGGGCGGCACGACCGGGATACCGCTGGTGACGGTGTGCCCGGAGACGTTGTCGGCGGGGTTGCCGTAGCCGGGGGTGCCCGGTTCGGGGGCCGGCTTCTGCGGGGTGAGGATGGCGGTGTCGTCGCTCAGGCCGCCGCCGGGGACGTGCATACCGCCCGTCGCCGGGCCGCCGATCGGCGGAACCATCGGGCCGTCGCCGGTCACCGGACCGGTCGTCGGACCCGCGGGCCCCTGCTGACCGCCCGGTCCGTTGAAGCCGCCGGGGCCGCCGGGACCCAGGGGGCCGCCGTTCGGGCCGCCGGGGACGCCCGGCGCCGGGTAGCCGTTCTGTCCGCCGTTGCCGGAGAAGTACGGCAGGTCGTCGCGGCGCGGCTCCTCGGCGGGCCGGGAGCCGTTGCCCAGCGGACCGGCGGCCAGCGCCTCGGTGACGTCGAAGGAGCCGGTGCCGCCGCCGTGGCCGGGCGCGACGGGACCGCCGGTGGCGCCCGCGGGCCCCGGGCCGCCCGTGGCGCCGGGGCGGGGGCCGCCCTGCGCGTTCATGCCGCCGACGACACCTGCGGGCCGCGCCGACCCGGCCGCACCCGCGCCGGGCCGCGGGGCCGAGGGCGCGGCGCCGGTGCCGGCGGAACCCGCGGGCGCACCGGCCCCGTTGCTCTGACCTGCGGCCGGAGTGCTCTTGGGGGCGCCGGACTTGCGGGGCGCGAACCAGTCGCTGGGCTTCTCCTCGGCCGCGGGCGCGGGCTCGGCGGGCGGCTCGGGGGCGCGCGTGGGCGCTGCGGCACCCGGCGCCGACGACTCGGCCACGGTGGGGGCGCCCGCCTCGGCGGGCTTGTCCGTGACGGGCTTGCGCACGACGACCGGCGGAATGGGCCGTGAGCCCGGGATGTTGATCCGGATCCGGGTCGTCAGCGTCGTCTCGGTCTTGCGTTCCTCCGGCTGCGCGGCCGAACGGCCCGCGTCCGGACCGCCGTCGGGAACCGCGGGCGTCCCGTAAGGCGGCGTGCCCGAGGGGTAGGCGGCTCCGCCGCGCCCGTTGGGCCCGGAGGACGGACTGTCAGTTTCACGACTCAAGGCAGGTTCTCCCGGTTGGCTCCGCCGCCCGTTTCGACCTTCACGCGAGTGGGGGTCCCCCCGGCCGAGGTGGTTCGAGGCTGAGGGAGGCTCGGCGGCGCGCACCACCATACTGGCCACTTCTGGCCCGTATCCCACGACCGCCGGGGAATTCCACACCGGACTCCCACGCGCGCGGTGCGGCGAAGTGGTACGTCACTTGCCAAGTCGGACCTGACCGCCGTCCGGTTGCCGCGTGGGCGCGAGGGTGGCGCACATCACAGCGGCGGCCATACCGCCGAGCAGGAAGATGTAGGAGCCGCCGTCCGAGGCGAAGACGAAGTCACCCTCCGGGCGGCTGGTGGTGAGCAGGATGACGGCGAGCATCCAGCCGGCGGCGGGCGCGACGGCCCCGGCCCGGCTGCGGGCGGCCAGTCCGCCGCCGAGGCAGAGCCCGGCCTCACCGGCGAGCGCGAGCAGCAGTCCGAGGGGGAACCAGGCGCTCTGGACCAGCGCGCCCGCGGCTCCGACGACCGCGCCGAGCGCGAACAGGCCGAGGTAGAGGGCGCCGCGCGCCAGGGAGGGGATCCTCAGGGGCTGGGCGAGCAGGGGGGTCTGTTCGTTCTTCATCGCGCCTCCCCGGTCCCGGCGATTCCGGCGAACAGGTCGGTCTCGGGCGCCCCGGCGGCCTCGCCGCGCACCAACTCGTAGTACTCGGTGGTGAGGACGGGCTGGGCGAGTTCGTTGGAGAGGACGAAGTACTCGCCGCTGACGGTGATCTGGGTGGCGTGGGCGGCCATCGCGGCGGTCTTGGCCGCGGTGTGCGCGGTGCCGTCGATCACGGTGGTGATCCGCTCGTCGGGGACCACCCCGGGGACGTCGTCCAGCTCGGCCGTCCGGGTGAAGGGCAGGGACGGCAGGGCGTCCTTGAGGCGGGCGAACGCCTGCTCGCCGACGGTGCGCGGGACCCGGTTCCAGTAGACCTTGTCGATCGGCAGGCCGGCCTCGGCGGCGCGCTCGGCGGCGCGCATGGCGACCCGGTGGGCCTGGATGTGGTCCGGGTGGCCGTAGCCGCCGTTGTCGTCGTAGGTGATCAGGACCTGGGGGCGCACCTCGCGGATCACGTCCAGGAGGAGGCCGGCCGCCTCGTCGACGTCGGCCTGCCAGAAGCAGTCGGGGTCGTCGTTGTCGGGCAGGCCCATCATCCCGGAGTCGCAGTAGCGGCCCGCGCCGCCCAGCAGGCGGAAGTCGTCGACGCCCAGCTCGCGCATGGCGGCGGTCAGCTCGCCCAGCCGGTGCCCGCCGAGGGCGGCGCCCGACAGATGCGCGAGGGACGGCGGGATGACCTCGCCGCGCTCACCGAGCGTGCAGGTGACCAGGGTCACCCGGGCGCCCTCGGCGGCGTACGCGGCCATGGTCGCGCCGTTGTTGATCGACTCGTCGTCCGGGTGCGCGTGCACCAGCAGCAGACGCCGGGAGGGCAGTTCCGTCATGGGGCCACCCTAAGGGGGAGGCCCCGGTGCGATCAGAACTTGATGCTGCCGATCATGCTGGCCACGCTGGTGGTCAGATCGCTGATCGTCGGCGACAGGGTGGACGAGGCGAGGTAGAAGCCGAGCAGGATGCAGACGACCGCATGCCCGCCCTTCAGTCCCGACTTCTTGATCAGCAAGAAGACGATGATCGCCAGCAGCACCACCGCCGAAATCGAGAGTGCCACGGCGGCTCACCTCCAAAGAACCCAGGGACGCGGGGGTCGGTCCTCATGGAACCGGGGGCAGATAAATCCATTGAACGGCCAGCAGGTTCATACCCACTATGCGCTAGCGATCATAACTATCCGTACGCGCGCATCGGTCGGCGCACGGCCGCACAAGGGGGCGCATGGCCAATATGGTCGGTCCATGACGACGAGGTCCGACTCCTTCCCCCGACGGCACGCCCGTACCCAGCGGTTCACCCTCGGCGCGCCACGCGCGTTCAGCGTGGCGCCCGACGGTTCGCGGGTCGCGTTCCTGCGCTCCCCCTCCGGTACGGACCGGGCGAACGCGCTGTGGGTGCTCGACACCGACAGCGGCCGGGAGCGCGTGGCCGCCGATCCGCAGGCCCTGTTGGGCGGTTCGACGGAACAGCTCTCCGCGCAGGAGCGCGCCCGGCGTGAACGCAGCCGCGAGGGCGGGGCCGGCATCGTCGGCTACGCCACCGACGCGGCCCTGGAGTTGGCGTCTTTCGCCTTGTCAGGGCGGCTCTTCCTGGCCGAGCTGCGGGCCGGGACGGCACGTGAACTCCCGTCCCGGGGGCCGGTGATCGACCCCCGCCCCTCCCCCGACGGACGCCGAGTCGCCTACGTCGCCCAGGGCGCCCTGCATGTCGTGGACGTCGACGGCGAGGGGGAGCGCACGCTCGCCTGGGAGGAGTCGGCGCAGGTCTCCTACGGTCTGGCCGAGTTCATCGCGGCCGAGGAGATGGGCCGTTCGCGGGGCTTCTGGTGGGGCCCGGAGTCGGACCGGCTGCTGGTGGCGCGGGTCGACGACACGCCGGTGCGCCGCTGGTGGATCTCCGATCCGGCCCGCCCGGAGCGCGAGCCGCAGCGGGTGGGCTACCCCGCGGCGGGCACCGCCAACGCGGACGTGCGGCTGTTCGTCGTCACGTTGGACGGGGAGCGCACGGAGGTGATGTGGGACCGCGCCCGCTATCCGTATCTGGCGCATGTGCACTGGTCAGCGGCGGGTGCGCCGCTGCTGCTCGTACAGGCGCGCGACCAGCGCAGCCAGCTGTTCCTCGCCGTGGACCCGGAGTCGGGGGCGACCCGGATGGTGCACGCGGACGAAGATCCAATTTGGCTGGAACTTTTCCCCGGGGTGCCCTGCTGGAGCCCTTCCGGGCGGCTGGTGCGGATCGTCGACGAGGGCGGCGCGCGGGTCCTCGCGGTGGGTGAACGGCCCCTGACCGGAGCCCAGTTGCACGTACGGGCGGTGCTGGACGTGTCCGACGACGACGTGCTGGTTTCGGCGTCGGCCGGGGAGGCGGCGGCGGACCCGGAGATCGGCGAGGTGCACGTGTACCGGGTGAACGAACTCGGAGTGGAGCGCGTCTCGCAGGAGCCCGGCGTGCACTCCGCGGTACGCGCCGGGGGCGTGACCGTATTGGTGTCCTCCTCGCTCGACCGGCCGGGGGCACGCGTGCGGGTGTACCGGGACGGGAAGCAGACCGCCACCGTCCCTTCGCATGCGGAAGATCCCGGTCTGTCCCCGCGCGTGACGCTCACCCAGGGGGGCGCACGTCGTGTCCCGTGCGCCGTGCTTATGCCATCGGACTACCGCGGTGACACCTCCCTGCCGGTCCTGATGGACCCCTACGGCGGCCCGCACGGGCCCCGGGTGGTCGCCGCGCACCACGCGATGCTCACCTCCCAGTGGTTCGCCGACCAGGGGTTCGCGGTGGTCGTCGCGGACGGCCGGGGCACTCCGGGCCGCTCGCCGGAGTGGGAGAAGGAGATCCACCACGACCTGACCGTCAGCCTCGACGACCAGGTCGACGCCCTCCAGGACCTCGCCCGGACCCACCCGCTCGACCTCTCCAGGGTCGCCATCCGGGGCTGGTCGTACGGCGGCTGGCTGGCGGGCCTCGCGGTGCTGCGCCGCCCGGACGTCTTCCACGCCGGCATCGCGGGCGCCCCGGTCACGGACTGGCGGCTGTACGACACCCACTACACGGAGCGGTACCTGGGCGACCCGGCCGAACGGCCCGAGGTGTACGCGCACAGCTCGCTGGTGACCGACGAGGGGCTGTCGTCCCCGGCGGAGCCGCACCGGCCGCTGATGATCGTGCACGGCCTGGCCGACGACAACGTGGTGGTCGCGCACTCGCTGCGGCTCTCCTCGGCCCTGCTCTCCGCGGGCCGCCCGCACGAGGTGCTCCCGCTGAGCGGGGTGACCCACATGACGCCCCAGGAACAGGTCGCGGAGAACCTGCTGCTGCTCCAGGTGGACTTCCTCAAGCGCTCCCTGGGACTGCGGTAAACGGCAACGGACCGGGGTGACATGGCGCACCCCGGTCCGTTTACGGCACCCGCACGGCCGTACGTTGTTCAGACTGACGCGTCCGTATATCGGAACCGCGTCAAGGGAGTTGCCTCCTTGTTACCGAGGAGTCGGCGGCTCGCCGGGCTCCTGCGGCGGCTGCGGCGGCGGTGGCTCCTCCGACGGCACGACCTGCTTCTCCTCCGCGAAGTGGCACGCCGAGTCGTGGGCGGCGGGCCCCTCCACGGCCCGGAAGGGCGCCGGGACGGCGAGCACCGGGACCTCCTGGGCGCAGCGTTCCTGGGCCTTCCAGCAGCGGGTGCGGAAGCGGCAGCCGGAGGGGATGTTCGTCGGGGACGGGACGTCGCCTGCCAGGATGATCCGCTCGCGGTGCTCGCGGGCCTCCGGGTCGGGCACGGGGACCGCGGACAGCAGCGCCTGGGTGTAGGGGTGCGTGGGGTGGTCGTAGATCTCGGCGTCCCTGCCGGTCTCCACGATCCGGCCCAGGTACATCACCCCGACCCGGTCGGAGATGTGCCGGACGATCGACAGGTCGTGGGCGATGAAGATGTAGGAGAGCTCGAAGTCCTTCTGGAGCCGGTCCAGCAGGTTGATGACCTGGGCCTGCACCGAGACGTCCAGCGCGGAGACCGGTTCGTCGGCGACGATGATCTCCGGGCGCAGCGCCAGCCCGCGGGCGATGCCGATGCGCTGGCGCTGGCCGCCGGAGAACTGGTGCGGATAGCGGTTGATGTACTCGGGGTTGAGGCCGACGACGTCCAGCAGCTCCTGGACCCGGCGGCGCCGGTCGCCCTTCGGGGCCACCTCGGGGTGGATGTCGTAGGGCTCCCCGATGATGTCGCCCACCGTCATCCGGGGGTTGAGCGAGGTGTAGGGGTCCTGGAAGACCATCTGGATGTTGCGGCGCACGGCTTTGAGGGCCTTGCCGGACAGCTTGCCGATGTCCTCGCCCTTGTACATGATCGAACCGGCCGTCGGGCGTTCCAGGTTGACCAGCATCTTCGCGACCGTCGACTTGCCGCAGCCGGACTCGCCGACGATGCCGAGGGTCTCGCCCCGGTCCAGCCGGAAGTCGACGCCGTCGACGGCCTTCACGGCGCCGACCTGCTTCTTGAAGAGGATTCCGGTGGTCAGCGGGTAGTGCTTGACCAGGCCGCTGACCTCCAGGATGGGCTCAGCCATGGAGGCACTCCCTCCAGAAGTGGCAGGCGCTGCCCCGGTCCTGGTCCGAATCGGTCACCTCGTACAGGGGCGGTTCGTCGGTGCGGCACACGTCCTGGGCCATGGGGCAGCGGGGGTGGAAGGCGCAGCCCGGCGGGATGTGCATCAGGTTCGGCGGCAGGCCCTTGATGGCGTAGAGCTCCTGTCCCTTCTGGTCCAGGCGCGGGATGGAGTCGAGCAGGCCCCGGGTGTAGGGGTGGGCGGGCGCCTTGTAGATGTCGTGCACGGGCGCGGACTCCACGATCCGGCCCGCGTACATGACGGCGATCCGGTCGGCGACGTCGGCGACGACGCCGAGGTCGTGGGTGATGAGGATCAGGCCCATGTGGTACTCGCGCTGCAGCTCCGCGAGCAGGTCCATCACCTGGGCCTGGACCGTGACGTCGAGGGCGGTGGTCGGCTCGTCGGCGATGATCAGGGCGGGCTCCAGGGCGAGCGCCATCGCGATCATGATGCGCTGGCGCATACCGCCGGAGAACTGGTGCGGGTACTGCTTGACCCGCTCCTTGGCGGCCGGGATGCGGACGTGGTCCATCAGTTCCACGGCCTTGGCGCGGGCGTCCTTCTTCGACATGCCCCGGTGCACGGTGAACATCTCGCCGAGCTGGTCGCCCACGCTCAGCACGGGGTTCAGGGAGGACAGCGCGTCCTGGAAGATCATCGCCATGCCGGCGCCGCGGATCTTCCTGCGCTCCTCCTCCTTCAGCTTCAGCAGGTCCTGACCCTGGAAGAGGATCTCGCCCGAGGTGATCCGGCCCGGGGGCATGTCGAGGATGCCCATGATCGCCTGCGCGGTGACCGACTTGCCGGAGCCGGACTCGCCGAGCACGGCGAGCGTCTCCCCCGCGTCGACCGCGTAGTTGACGCCGTTGACCGCCTTGGCGACCCCGTCCCGGGTCCGGAACTCCACGTGCAGATCACGCACTTCGAGGAGCACGTCTCACCTCAGCTTCGGGTCGAGGGCGTCGCGGACGGGGTCCTCGCGGACGGCGTGCGCGGATTCGGTGCCGGGGATCCGGCCGCCCGGACGGCGGTCCCGACCGGGGGCGGCCGCCGGGCGGGCGGCGGGTGCGCCGGTCGGGCCGGGCGCTTTCCAGGTCATGGCTGACGTCACCTCAGCTTCGGGTCGAGGGCGTCGCGGACCGCGTCGCCGAGCATGATGAAGGCCAGGACGGTGACCGCCAGGGCGCCCGAGGGCCACAGCAGGGCGTGCGGGGCGTTGCGTACGTAGGGGGAGGCGGCGGAGATGTCGATGCCCCAGGAGACGCTGGGCGGTTTCAGCCCGACGCCCAGGTAGGAGAGGGTCGCCTCCAGGGAGATGTACGTGCCGAGCGCGATGGTCGCCACGACGATCACCGGGGCGACGGCGTTGGGCGAGATGTGCCGGAGCATCATCCGGGAGTTGGAGGCGCCGAGCGCGCGGGCGGCCTGCACGTAGTCGTTCTGTTTGACGGTGATGACCGAGCCGCGGGCGATCCTGGAGATCTGCGGCCAGCCCAGCAGCACCATGAACCCGATGACCGGCCAGATGCTGTTGCTGGTGACCACCGACAGCAGTACGAGTCCGCCGAGGACGACGGGGATGGCGAAGAAGATGTCGGTGAGCCGGGACAGCAGCGAGTCCCATCCTCCGCCGAAGAACCCGGCGAGCCCGCCGAGGACGCCGCCGAGGATCGCGACGCCGAGCGTGGCGCAGACGCCGACGGCGACGGAGGTCCGGGCGCCGTAGACGGTCCGGGTGTAGACGTCGCAGCCCTGTCCGTTGAAGCCGAAGGGGTGGCCCGGCTGGGAGCCCTGCTGGGCCTTGGCCAGGTCGCACTTGAGGGGGCTCATCCAGGTGATGGAGCCCGGCCACAGGGAGATGAAGACCAGGAAGAGGATGACCAGCCCGGCGATGATGAAGACCGGGTTGCGGCGCAGGTCGCGCCAGGCGTCGGACCACAGGGAGCGGGGCTTCTCCTGCGGTCCGGTGCCCTCGGGACCGCCAGGGGTCTTCTCGAGCGTCTCGCCCTCGGCCGCCGCGAGGTCCATGGCGCCGCCCGCACCCGTCGGGGCGATCGCTCCGTCGTCGTGGGGCTGCTCAGGCATAGCGGATCCTCGGGTCGAGTACGGCGTAGAGGAGGTCGACGAGCAGGTTGGCGATCAGGAAGACCAGCACCAGGACGGTCACGAAGCCGACCACCGTCTGGGTGTTCTGCCGCAGGATGCCCTGGTAGAGCTGGTAGCCGACGCCGTGGATGTTGAAGATCCGCTCGGTGACGATGGCGCCGCCCATCAGGGCGCCGATGTCGGTGCCGATGAAGGTGACGACGGGGATCAGCGAGTTGCGCAGCAGATGCCGGGTGATCACCCGGCGCCGGGGCAGGCCCTTGGCGACGGCCGTGCGGACGTAGTCGGCCCGCTTGTTCTCCGCGATGGAGGTCCGGGTCAGCCGGGTGACATAGGCGAGGGAGACCGAGGCGAGCACCAGGCCCGGCACGATCAGCTCGCCGAAGGTCGCGTCCGTGGAGACCGACGGTTTGATCCAGCCCCACTCCACGCCGAGCAGGAGCTGGAGGAGCAGACCGGTGACGAAGGTGGGGACCGAGATCACCACGAGGGTGATCAGCAGCACCCCGGTGTCGACGGGCCGGCCCCGCTTGAGGCCGGTGATGACGCCCAGGGTGATGCCGATGACGATCTCGAAGAGGATCGCCACGATCGTCAGCCGGATGGTCACCGGGAACGCCGAGGCCATCAGCTCGGTGACCGGCTGCCCGTTGAAGGCGGTGCCGAAGTCGCCGGTGAAGACGTTCCCCATGTAGGTCAGGTACTGCTGCCACACCGGCTTGTCGAGGCCGAACTCCTTCTCCAGCTGGGCGGCCGTCGCCGGGTCGCACTGCCGGTCGCCGCAGAGTCCCGCGATGGGGTCGCCCATCACGTTGACCATGAGGAAGATCAGCAGGGTCGCCCCGATGAAGACGGGGATCATCTGGAGCAGGCGCCGGACGACGTACCGTCCCATGGGCGCTCAGCCGACCTTGATCTCGTTGTAGACCGGGACGCTGAACGGGTTGAGCTTGACGTTGGACAGCCGCTCGGAGAAGCCGGCGCTGCCGTTCTGGTACCAGAGCGGGATGGCGGCCATGTTGTCCCGGACGACGGCCTCGGCGTCCTTGAAGGTGTCGACGGCCTTGGCGGTGTCGGTCTCGGCGTTCGCCTGGTCGACGAGGCTGTCGAACTCCTCGTTGGACCACTTGCCGTCGTTGGAGGAGGCGTTGGTGTAGTAGAGCGGCTGGAGGAAGTTCTGGATGAGCGGGTAGTCCATCTGCCAGCCCGCGCGGAACGGGCCGCTCATCTTCAGGTCGGTGATCTGGCTGCGGAAGTCGGCGAAGGTGCCGACCGGGTTGCCGACGCACGCCTTCTCGTTGTCGAGGGCGTTGTTGATGGAGTTGCAGACGGCGTCCACCCACTCCTTGTGCGAGCCGGTGTCCGCGTTGTACGTGATCTTGACCTGGCCGCCGGGGAGTCCGCCGCCCTCCTCGATGAGCTTCTTGGCCGCCGCGGCGTCGTACTCGCAGGCGTCGCCGCAGAAGCCCTCCTCGAAGCCGCCGTCCTCGCCGAGCACCGGGGAGGTCCAGTCGGTGGCCGGGGTGCGGGTCTTCTGGAAGATGGTCTCGGTGATCTGGTCGCGGTCGATGGCGCGGGAGAGCCCGGTGCGGACCTTCTCCATGCCGGGCTTGTTCCAGTTGTCGTCGTAGAACGGGAACGCGAGCGTCTGGATGATGCCGGCGGGGGTGTTCAGATAGCGGTCGCCGAGGTCGGCCTGGACGTTCTTCAGCTGGGCCGCGGGCACGTCGTCGACGAGGTCGAGGTTGCCGGCCAGCAGGTCGGTGTAGGCGGTGTTGTTGTCGGTGTAGACCTTGAGGTCGACCCCGCCGTTCTCCGCCTTGTCGTCCCCGGGGTAGTCGTCCCAGACGCGCAGCGACATCTGCGAGCCCTTGGCGTAGGAGTCGATCGTGTAGGGGCCGTTGCCGACCGGCTTGCTGAGCCAGGCGTCGTGGTCGTCGAAGAACGCCTGCGGCAGCGGGGCGTAGGCCGGGTAGCCGAGGGTCTCGGGGAAGGTCGAGAACTTCTGGTTGAGCTTGACGGTGAAGGTCTTCTCGTCGACGACCTCCAGTCCGGAGAGGGTGTCGGCGGTCTGCTCGCTGCCGTCCTCGGGGTGGACCTTGTCGTAGCCGTCGATGTAGCTGAAGAAGTACGCGTTCTTCTGGTTGTTCTTCAGGCTGGCGCCGTAGTTCCAGGCGTCGACGAACGAGTTCGCGGTGACCTTCTCGCCGTTGCTGAAGGTCCAGTCCTTGATCTTGACGGTGAAGTTCTGCGAGTCGGTCGTCTCGATGGACTCGGCGAGCATGTCCTGGGCCTCGCCGGTCTCCGGGTCGTACCTCTTCAGGCTTCGGAAGATCATGTCGAGGACCTTGCCGCCCTGCACCTCGTTGGTGTTGGCGGGCTCCAGCGGGTTCTGCGGGTCGCCCCAGGAGGAGCTGAGCACGGCGCTGCTGTCGCCGCCGCTGTCCCCGTCGCCGCCGCCGCAGCCGGTCGCCGCGAGCGCTACCACCGCCGCGCATGCGGCCCATTTGGCGTGCGTGGCTCCACGCATGGAGTGCCTCCTCATGACTGCGCTGCCTCCAGCGCCGCAGCACTGGACCGTTAACCGTAAATATCAACGCAAGTCGGACAGTCCGCACACGCTTGCCATCCTTCGGGGGCCTGCGGCAACCCATTCAGCCCCTTCCGAATCGATCTTGAATCAGCCCGAACGGATCCCTCGCGAGGGGCGCAATGGATCTTCACCTTCCGATGCCGAACCGTTGGATTCGGCCGGGTCGATGTACGCATTTCGGCACTTCGGCGTCCGCATAACGAACTCCTTGCCCGAATAGTCCAGTTGGCCCGAATCAGGGCACGAATCGATCACGGCGAGCTACCCGCGTAGCTACGGAGTGGTCAAGTTGCGGCAAAGAAGGTAAAGAGAAACCCAAGCCGACCGAGAATTTATTGACCTTGAGTGAATTGCGTTGAAAAAGTCCGGCGTAGCCCGTAGGGGAGCGCCCTGCGGAGTGTCATTCAGACTGTCCCTTGGGCCAGGAGCACCATGACCCCCCCAACTCCACAAGCGGCTGCCCCGCTCGAGGCGACCGACGAGACCCTCGTCGAGGCACCCTCGCCCTCCACCCCCAAGGGCAACGAGAGCCGCTCCCCCGGTCGTCTGGCCTGGAAGCGCTTCAGGCGCGACCGGACGGGCGTCATATCGGCGTACATAGTGATCTTCTTCTTCGTGATCGCTGTCGCCGCTCCGCTGATCTCGATGCTCTACGGCAAGGACCCGTACACGCTGTACGGGCAGGAGCAGGCCGGCCTCCTCAACGAGGCGGGCTACCCGCTCAAGGCCAACGGCGGCATGGACGGCGACTTCTGGTTCGGCGTCGAGCCGCAGCTGGGCCGGGACGTGTTCACGTTCCTGCTCTACGGCATCCGCACCTCGCTGCTCATCGCCACGGCCACCACGCTCCTGGTCACGCTCGTCGGCGTGGTCGTCGGCATCACCGCCGGCTACCTGGGCGGCAAGACCGACTACTTCATCGGCCGGGTCATCGACATCCTGCTGTCGTTCCCGTCCACCCTGTTCTTCATCGCCTTCATGCCGGTCGTCTACGGCCTCTTCGTCGCCACCGACGAGGAGATCCCGACCTGGCTGCGGGCCACCTGCCTCATCCTGGTTCTCTCCGCCTTCGGCTGGGCCTCCATCGCCCGACTGCTGCGCGGCCAGGTCCTGGCCCTGCGTGAGCGCGAGTTCGTCGAGGCGGCGAAGGTGACCGGGGCCTCCCCGGGCCGGATCATCTTCAAGGAACTGCTCCCGAACCTGTGGACCCCGATCCTGATCCAGTCCACGCTCGCGCTTCCCGCGTTCGTGACCGCGGAGGCGGGCCTCGCCTTCCTCGGCGTCGGCATCATCGACCCGACCCCGGACTGGGGCGTCATGATCCAGCGCGGTGCGCAGTTCTACACGGAAGACATCACGTTCATGATCTTCCCGGGCGTATCGATGATCATCTTCGTCCTCGCCTTCAACCTTCTCGGCGACTCGGTGCGGGACGCACTCGACCCCAAGTCCAAGCGCTGATTTCCCCAGGCCCGGTCGCCGTCGTCCGGAAGCTGGTTGGCACCCCTCTCCCACCCCTCATGTCTAGGCAGGTAAGCCATGTCCTTTTCCCGTAGAAACTTCCTGATAGCCACCGGTGTGGCGGCGGGAGCCACCACCGTTCTGAGCGCCTGCAGCAGCGGCAACGCCGGTGGCACGGGCGGCAACTCCACCAAGGCCCCCGAGGGCAAGGCCGCCGAGATCGCCGTCGGCACCAAGGCCGACTCGGTCGGCCCCGCCCCGGAGATGCCCGGCGCGGTCAAGGGCGGCACGATCTACACGCTGGACCAGATCGACTTCGACCACCTGGACCCGGCGCAGATCTACTCCTCGTACACGGGTGCCGGTTCGGTGCTGTTCCTGCGCGGTCTGACCGGCTACCGGGTCGACTCCAAGGGCAACACGACCCTGGTCGGCGACCTCGCCACGGACGCGGGCACGGTGAAGGACGGCGGCAAGACCTGGACCTTCACGCTGAAGGACGGCGTCAAGTGGGAGGACGGCAAGGACGTCTCCATCGACGACGTGCGCCACACCTTCGAGCGCCTCTTCGCCGACTTCGTCACCGAGGGTCCCCGCTACCCCCAGAACTGGCTGGAGGGCGGCGACAAGTACAAGGGCCCCTACGACGGCAAGCACCTCGCCTCGATCGAGACCGACGGCAACACCGTGACCTTCCGTCTGAAGGAGGGCCACACCGACTTCAACTTCATGCTGGCCATGCGTGGCTTCGCGATCGTCCCGAAGAAGCACGACACCCAGAAGAAGTACGACAAGCGCCCGTACTCCTGCGGCCCGTACAAGATCGACAGCCGCAGCATCGACAAGTCCCTGACCCTGGTGCGCAACGAGCACTGGGAGGCCGACAAGGACCCGGTCCGCAACGGCTACCCGGACAAGGTCGTCATGCAGTTCGGCTACCAGTCGCTGGCCTCCACCGACCGGTACATCGCCGACTCGGGCAACGACCAGTACGCGCTCTCGCTGCTCAACGAGGTCGCCTCGGAGCGCATCAGCAAGGTGCTCGGCGACGCCACGATGAAGAAGCGCGTGCTGACCCAGGTCGACACGACCAGCTACTACTTCCCGATCAACATGACGCGCATCAAGGACGTCAAGGTCCGCCAGGCGCTCAACTGGGCGTGGCCGGCGCAGCAGCTCAAGCAGCAGCGCGGCGGCTCGGCGGTCACCGCCACCGCCACCACGATCATCGCGCCGCTCACCCCGGGCCACGCCGACTTCGACCTGTACGGCAAGAAGACCAAGCCGATGGGCGACCCGGAGAAGGCCAAGGCGCTGCTGAAGGAGGCCGGCGCGGAGGGCCAGAAGATCGTCATCGCCTTCCAGCAGTCCGACAAGGCCGTCAAGGAAGCCGTCACCATCAAGACCGCCCTCACCAAGGCCGGCTTCGACGTGGTGACCCAGCAGGTCGACAAGACGACTTTCTACAGCGAGATCAGCCAGCTGGACAACAAGTTCGACATGTTCGCCGCGGGCTGGGGCCCGGACTGGCCGGCCGGCTACTCGGTCATCCAGCCCTGCTGGGACGGCAGCCAGATCGCCGACGGCGGTGTCAACTGGTCGCAGCTGGACAACACCGGCGTGAACAAGGCCATCGCCGCCGCCACCGTCGAGACCGACCCCGACAAGGCCAACGAGGCCTGGGGCGCGATCGACCGCCAGATCATGGAGCTCGCCGCCTGCGTGCCCGACTACCACCCGATCCGGAACTACTTCCACGGTTCCAAGGTCGGCGGCGTCGTCTACAACGCCGGTGACACCGCGGTCGCCCTCGGCAAGGTCTACGCCAAGGCCTGACGCCTCCTCGGGGCGGCGGTCCTCAGCGACCGCCGCCCCGGCCCCCTCCACTCCCCACTCCCGGCGACGGCGCCCCGTCCGGAAAGTCCACATCCATGCTGCGTTTCCTGGTCCGCCGAGTGATCGGCGCACTCGTCATTCTGCTGATCATCAGCGCCGTCACCTTCTTCCTCTTCTACGCCATCCCGCGCGACCCGGCCCGGATGGCCTGCGGCAAGGTGTGTGACGCGGAGCTCCTGGCCCAGGTGCGGCAGAACCTCGGGATCGCCGATCCCATGCCGGTGCAGTATCTGCACTGGCTCCAGGGCATCTTCGTGGGCCGTGACTACGTCGGGTACGGGTACTGCAACGCTCCCTGCCTCGGCTACTCCTTCACCAACAGTGAGCCGGTCTTCGAGACGATCCGGGGCGACCTCCCGACCACGATCTCGCTGGCCATCGGCGCCGCGTTCTTCTTCCTGATCATCGGCATCGGCACAGGCATGATCGCCGCGCTCAAGCAGGGCACCTGGCTCGACAAGACCGCCAGCTCCTTCTCCCTGCTCGGTTCCTCGCTGCAGATCTACTTCGTCGGCTACATCGCCATGTTCTTCCTGGTCCAGCAGCTCGGTCTGCTGGACCAGCCCTCGTACACGCCGTTCACCGAGAACCCCGGTGCCTGGGCCGCGGGCCTGCTCCTGCCGTGGATCGTGCTGTCCATCATCTTCACGGCGAACTACACCCGTATGACCCGCTCGCAGCTGGTCGAGCAGCTGAGCGAGGACTACGTACGCACGGCCCGCGCGAAGGGGCTGTCCAGCCGCAACGTCTTCTTCCGGTTCGCCTGGCGCGGAGCCATGGGTCCGATCGTGACGATCTTCGGTATCGACATGGGCACGCTGATCGGCGGCGCGATCATCACCGAATCGACGTTCAGCCTGCAGGGACTCGGCACGCGCGCCGTCCGGGCGGTCACCGACAGCGATCTGCCCATGCTGCTCGGTGTGACCGTCGTAGCGGCGGCGGCGATCGTCTTCGCCAACATCATCGTCGACGCCGTGTACGCCCTCATCGACCCGCGCATCCGGCTCGCCTGACCCGGGCCCCCACCAGCTACCCCCCCGGCATCACCCCCAGGAGCGTCCCCGTGACGAGCACCGATCAGCAGCCCTTCCTGTCCGTCAGGGATCTGAAGGTTCACTTCTCCACCGAGGACGGCATCGTCAAGGCCGTCGACGGGCTCACCTTCGACCTCGCCAAGGGCAAGACGCTCGGCATCGTGGGCGAGTCGGGTTCCGGCAAGTCCGTCACGAACCTGACGATCCTGGGCCTGCACGACCGCCGGCGCACCGAGATCGACGGCGAGATCCTGCTCGACGGCAAGGAGCTGCTCACGGCCTCCGAGCGGGAGCTGGAGAAGCTGCGCGGCAACAAGATGGCCATGATCTTCCAGGACGCGCTGGCCTCGCTGTCGCCGTACCACACCGTCGGCACGCAGATCGGTGAGACGTACCGCAAGCACACGGGTGCCTCCAAGAAGGAGGCCCGGGCGCGGGCGATCGAGATGCTGCGCCGCGTCGGCATCCCGCAGCCCGACATCCGGGTGGACGACTACCCGCACCAGTTCTCCGGCGGTATGCGCCAGCGCGCGATGATCGCCATGGCGCTGGTCTGCGACCCGGAACTGCTGATCGCGGACGAGCCGACCACCGCGCTCGACGTGACCGTCCAGGCCCAGATCATGGACCTGCTCAAGGACCTCCAGCAGGAGTTCGGCACCGCGATCATCTTCATCACCCACGACCTCGGCGTCATCGCCGACATCGCGGACGACGTGCTGGTGATGTACGGCGGCCGGTGCGTGGAGCGGGGCACCAAGGAGGAGGTGCTGCACAGCCCGCAGCACCCCTACACGGTGGGCCTGCTCAACTCGATGCCGAGCCTGGACGGTCCGGTCGACGTGCCGCTGACTCCCATCCCCGGCTCGCCGCCCTCGCTGCTCAACCCTCCGTCGGGCTGCCGGTTCCACCCGCGCTGCTCCTTCGCCGAGAAGGTCGAGGGCGGGCTGTGCTCGACCGAGCGTCCGCTGCTCGACGTCGTCGACGGACGCGGTCACGCCTGTCACCTCAGCTCGGAGCAGCGCCGGGAGTTCTTCGGCGACCTCGTCGGCCACCGGCACAACTGACGTACTAGAAAAGGGACTTCACATCATGAGCAACGCCGAACCCCTCCTGGACGTCAGCGGTCTCACCAAACACTTCCCGATCAAGGGCGGCTTCCCGATCTCCCGGACCATCGGCGCCGTGCAGGCCGTCGACGGGCTCGACTTCCAGGTCCACGAGGGCGAGGCCCTGGGCCTGGTCGGCGAGTCGGGCTGCGGCAAGTCCACCACCGGCCGGCTGATCACCCGGCTGCTGGAGCCGACCGGCGGCAGGGTCTCCTACCGCGGTCAGGACATCACCCACGCGGGGCGCCGTCAGCTGGCGCCGATCCGGTCCGAGATCCAGATGATCTTCCAGGACCCGTACGCCTCCCTCAACCCCCGGCAGACGGTCGGCAAGATCATCTCCGGTCCGATGGAGATCAACGGGATCAACCCGGAGGGCGGCCGCGAGAAGCGCGTCCGTGAGCTGCTGGAGATCGTCGGGCTCAACCCCGAGCACTACAACCGCTTCCCGCACGAGTTCTCCGGCGGCCAGCGCCAGCGCATCGGTGTGGCACGGGCGTTGGCCCTGGAGCCGAAGCTGATCGTGGCCGACGAGCCGGTCTCGGCCCTGGACGTCTCCATCCAGGCCCAGGTGGTGAACCTGCTCCAGAAGGTGCAGCGCGAGCTGGGCATCGCCTTCGTCTTCATCGCCCACGACCTCGCGATCGTCCGGCACTTCTCGCAGCGCGTCGCGGTCATGTACCTGGGCAGGATCGTCGAGATCGCCGACCGCGACGATCTCTACGACAACCCGCGCCACCCGTACACCCGGGCCCTGCTCTCCGCCGTGCCCGAGGCGACGGCCGACGACAAGCCCGCCCGCGAGCGCATCCGCCTGACCGGCGACGTGCCCTCCCCGATCAACCCGCCCTCCGGCTGCCGTTTCCGCACCCGGTGCTGGAAGGCGACGGAGAAGTGCGCCACCGAGGCGCCTCCGCTGGTCCAGGTCGAGGGGAACAAGCCCGGTCACCTGACCGCCTGCCACTACCCGGAAACGGACGCCACGGTGCCCGCCCCCCGCCTCTCCAAGGACTCCGGGACCGCGGCCTGACCCGCCCCGACCGCACCACAGGGCCCGTGCCTCCCCGGCACGGGCCCTGTTCCGTCTCCGGCACCGCGGCGTGTCGACCGCCGCGGTGGGAGGTCACTCCTCGTCGGCGTCCTCCAGTGCCACGAGTGCCGGGTCCAGGACGATGTCATCGGCCCGTGCCTCGGTCGTGGGCTCCTCCGGGAAGTGGCAGGCGGTCAGATGGCCCTCGTCACTGCCGGAGATCCGGACCAGCGGGGGCTCCTCCGACGCGCACTTGTCCTGCGCCTTCCAGCACCGGGTGCGGAAGCGGCAGCCGGACGGCGGGTTGATCGGGGAGGGGACGTCGCCGGCGAGACGGATGCGTTCCCGCTGCTCGGTCTCGTCGTCGAGCTGCACCTCGGGCACCGCGGAGAGCAGGGCGTGGGTGTAGGGGTGCCGGGGCCGGTTGTAGATGGCGTCCCGGTCACCGACCTCGACCACCTTGCCCAGGTACATGACCGCGACGCGCTGCGAGAAGTGCCGGACGATCGCGAGGTCGTGGGCGATGAAGACGAAGGCGATGCCCAGCTCGCGCTGCACCTTGCGGAGCAGGTTGACGACCTGGGCCTGGATCGAGACGTCCAGGGCCGAGACCGGCTCGTCGGCCACGATCAGCTTGGGGTTCAGGGCCAACGCCCGTGCCACACCGATGCGCTGACGCTGGCCGCCGGAGAACTCGTGCGGGAAGCGGTTGTAGTGCTCGGGGTTGAGGCCGACCAGTTCCAGGAGTTCCCGGATCCGCTTCTCCCGACCGCCCTCGGGATTGACCCCGTTGACCTCCATCGGCGACTTGATGATGGAGCCGACGGTCTGCCGGGGGTTCAGCGACGAGTACGGGTCCTGGAAGATCATCTGGATCTCGGACCGCACCGGCGCCAACTGCTTGCGGCTGGCCCGGGTGATGTCCTGCCCGGCGTACCGGATCTGTCCCGCGGTCGGTTCCAGCAGCCGCGTGATCAGCCGGCCGGTGGTGGACTTTCCGCAGCCCGACTCACCGACCAGACCGAGGCTCTCGCCCACGCCGACCTGGAGGTCGACGCCGTCGACGGCCTGCACGGCGCCGACCTTGCGCTTGATCGGGAAACCGCCGTAGATCGGGAAGTGCTTGGTCAGGCCCGTGACCTCCAGGAGCGGCTCCTTGGCGGTGACGGTGGAGCCCTGCTGTGCGGGGAGGGTGAGGTTCTCGCTCATGATCTCGGTTCTCCCTAGCGCAGCCGGGGCTGGATCTCGTCGATGAAAATGGTCTGCTGCTGCTCCGCCGTGAGGTGGCAGGCGGTGGCACGGCCCTCGCCCAGCGACGGCCGGGTGTCGGTGCACAGGGTGCCGGACACCTTGTCGCGGAAGGCGCAGCGCGGGTGGAAGGGGCACCCGGTCGGAGGGTTCAGCAGCGACGGCGGGCTGCCCTGGATCGGGGTCAGTTCCTGGCCGATGTCCCCGTCGAGGCGCGGCATGGAGCTGAGCAGTCCCCAGGTGTAGGGGTGCTGCGGCGCGCGGAGCACCTCCCGGACCGAACCGCGCTCGACGGCCCGGCCCGCGTACATCACCAGCAGGTCGTCGGCCATGTTGGCGATGACCCCGAGGTCGTGGGTGATGAAGATGATCGCGGAGCCGAACTCCTGCTGGAGGTCCTTGAGCAGGTCCAGGATCTGGGCCTGCACGGTCACGTCGAGCGCGGTGGTCGGCTCGTCGGCGATCAGCAGGTCGGGGTCGCACATCAGCGCCATGGCGATCATCGCGCGCTGGCGCATACCGCCGGAGAAATGGTGCGGGTAGTCGTCGAAGCGCACCTTGGGCTGCGGGATGCCGACCTTCTCCAGCATCTGGATCGCCCGGTCCTTGGCCTCCTTCTTGGAGGCGCCCCGGTGCTTCATGTACGGCTCGGAGAGCTGCCGTCCCACCGTGTAGTACGGCGACAGGGCCGTCAGCGGGTCCTGGAAGATCATCGCCATCTTGTTGCCGCGGAGCTTCTCCAGCTCCTTCTCCTTGGCGGTGACGAGTTCCTGGCCGTCGAGGACGATCTCGCCGTCGACGGTGGTGGTACGCGGGCTGTGCAGGCCCAGGATCGTCAGGTTGGTGACGGACTTGCCGGAACCCGACTCACCCACGATGCCCAGGGTCTTGCCACGCTCGACGTCGAAGGAGAGGCCGTCGACCGCCTTGACGATGCCGTCCTCGGTGGAGAACTGCACCCGCAGGTCACGGACCGACAGGAAGCTCTCGGGCCCGGTCGGGGCCGGGGCGTCCTCGGTCTTGGTCAGTGTGGTCACGGTGGTTCGTTCTTCCTTAGGAGAGTCGGACGCGCGGGTCGATCCAGGCGTACGCGATGTCGACGAGGATGTTCAGGAGCAGGATGAAGAAGGCTCCGACCAGCATGACGCCCATCGTCAGGGGGAGGTCCTTCTGGACCGCGCCGTCCACGGCCAGCCGGCCGATGCCCTGGAGGGAGAAGGTGAGTTCGGTGACGACACCGCCGCCGAGCAGCGAGCTGAGGTCGATACCGAGGATGGTCACGATGGGGATGAGCGAGCCGCGCCAGGCGTAGCGGAAGAAGACGTACTTCTTGCCCATGCCCTTGGCGGTGGCGGTCCGTACGTGTTCCTCGGCGAGCTGCTCGATCATCGAGGAGCGCGCCATACGGGTGTACTGGGCGGTGAAGATCGTGGCCATGACCGCCATCGGGATGGACAGGCCGACGAACCAGCCGATCGGGTCCTGGGTGATCGGAACGTACTTGGGGAACTCCATCCAGCCCGTGCTGTACACCAGGACCAGCATCACGATCGGGCCGAGGAAGTAGATCTGGAACGAGCTGAGCACCATCGACACACCGGTGGCGGTCTTGTCCACCGCGGTGCCGCGCCGGTACGCGGCGATCATGCCCGCGCCGATACCGATGACCAGGAAGACCACCAGCGCACCGACCGTCAGGGAGAGGGTCAGCGGGAAGCGGTCCATGATGATGGAGGTGACGTTGTCGCCGTAGTAGAACGACCGGCCCAGGCAGGGTGCGGGGCAGTTGCCCTCCGGGAAGTCCCGGCCGGCCACGATGCCCACCATGAAGTCCCAGAACTGCTGGGCGAGCGGCAGGTCGAGACCGAGGGCGTGCCGGATGTCCTCCAGTCGCGCGGGCGAACAGTCCTTGCCACAGGCCAGGGAGGCGTAGTCGGACGGCGCGGCGACGAAGAGGAAGAAGGTTGCGGCGCCGATCAGGAACAAGGTGACGACGGCACCGACCGAGCGCCGGATGATGAACTGAAGCATGGCGGGGGGCTGCTCTCTGCGGAGTCGATGGACGGGTTCACGGAACCGCGGGGGCGCGCTCCGCCTGGTGCGCGCCCCCGCGAACAACCTTGATGCGTTACGACTTCAGGAACAGCTGGGTCACGTCGAGGTAGCTCGACTCCGTGCTGTAGCGGGCACCGCCGATGTTCGAGCCGTAGAGCTGGAACTGCTTGGTGTACCACAGCGGCGCGGCCGGGTTGACCTCTTCGAGGATGTACTTGTGGGCCTCTTCCCACGTCTTGGCAGCCTGCTCCGGCTGCTCGTTCAGAGCCTTCTTGATCAGCTCCTGGACCTTCGGGTCATTGATGTGGGAGTAGTTCGACGCACCGTCGGCCACCTGGTCACCGTCGTAGACCGGGGTCACGACCGTGGACGGGGACGGCCAGTCCTGGCCCCAGCCGGTGATGTAGATGTCGTACGGGTTCTCAAGCTTGCCGATCTGCTCGTAGTAGCTCGCGGCGTCGATCTCCTTGGAGACGACGTCGATGCCGACCTTGCCCAGCGCGTCCTCGATGGCGACCTTGCGCTTCTGGCCCGCCTCGGAGTTGGCGTAGGCGAAGACCAGCTTCTTCTCGGACGCCGGGACGTCCGCGAGGAGCTCCTTGGCCTTCTCGACGTTGCCCGCCGGCGTCTTCAGACGGCCGTAGGGGTCGTACTTGGCGTCGTAGCCGGGCAGGGTCGGGGCGAACAGGTTCGGGGCGACGTCGCCACCGTACGCGCCACCCTCACCGGCGATGAGCGACTTGGAGTTCACCGCGTAGGTGACGGCGTCCCGGACGGCCTTGTTCTTGACGCGGTCCAGGTTGAACGTCAGCTGCATGACGTAGGGCTGGTAGCCCTTGATCGTGCGCTTGTTCACGGACGCGTCGCTGATGACGTCCTGGATCTGGGTGGCGTCGACACCACCGGTGAACTGGATGGCGTTCTTGGCCTCGCCCTGGTCGGAGATCAGACGCTTGGTCTGGGTCGACTCGGTGACACCGAACTGGAAGTCGAAGCCGTCGACGTACTGGTGACGGACCGGGTCGGTCTTCGCGTCCCAGTTCTCGTTCTTGACGAGCTTGAGGGTCTTGCCCGCCTTGAACTCCTCGATCTTGTACGGGCCGAGGGAGACCGGGGCGGTGTCGTACTTCTCCTTCGTGTCGGACTCCTCCGGCACGATGGAGTACCCCGGCATGGCCAGCGTCATCGGCAGGTCCGGACGCGGGGTGTCGAAGTGGAAGACGATCGTCTTGTCGTCCGGGGTCTCCAGGACCGAGTCCGGCAGGTGCTTCTTGCCGAAGCCGCCGTCGGGCAGGGCCTTGCGGTAGTCAGGGCCGCTCAGCCAGGTCTGCAGGAAGGTCGGGCCGTCGAAGATGAACTCGGCGTACAGGCGCTCGACGGAGTGGCGGACGTCGGCGGAGGTGATCTCCTTGCCGTTCTGGTCCTTGATGCCGTCCTTGAGCGTGAACGTCCAGGTCTTGTTGTCGTCGGACGCCTTGCCGGAGTCGGTCGCGAGGTCACCCACGACCGAGACGCCGCCCTTGCCGTCCTCCTGGAAGTTGGTCAGACCGCGGAAGACCAGGTTGGCGAACTGACCCGCGTCCGAGACGTAGATCTGACCCGGGTCCATGTGGGACAGGGCCGACTCCTGGTAGACCGTGATGGTGCCGCCCGGCTTCGCCCCGGGGACCTCCTCGGCCGGACCGGCCGAGGCCTTGTCGTCCAGGTAGGCGACGCCCTGCGACTGCTCCTTGGCCTTCTCCTGGCTCTCGCCCTTCTCTCCACCGGAGCCTCCGGTGTTCTCCGAGCAGCCGGTGAGCGCGAGGGAGCCGGCCGCGATGGCGACCATGATGGCGCGCGCTCTGCGCGAGGTGAACGACTTCATAGCGGTGTATGCACCTACCTGTCGGTTGTTATCCGTTTGTACTGCCTGACGCGGCTGGTAGGCCGTGAGGGCGGCAGCCACCCCCCACCAACGGACGGCTCAGCGCCCGGACTTGGGGTCGAAGGCATCCCGTACCGAGTCTCCGAGGAGGTTGAAGCACAGGATGAAGATCACCAGCGCCACACCCGGGAAGAAGATGAACGCGGGGTCCTGCTGGGTGTAGTCGGCGCCGGCGGCGAAGAGACGCCCCCAGTCCGGGGTGGGCTCGACGAAGCCGACACCCGCGAACGAGAGGAACGCGATGCTCAGGATGGTGCTGGGCAGCTGGTACGTGAACTGCACCAGGACCGGGGTGACGATGTTCGGCAGGACCTCCTTGCGGATGATCCGGCCCGGCGAGGCCCCGGAGACCTTCGCCGCCTCGATGAACTCCCGCTCGCGCAGCGCCAGTACGACGGAGCGCACCAGACGGGCCATGCCCATCCAGCCCAGCAGCCACAGCACGATCAGAATCGCCACGGCGCGGAAGTAGGTGGAGGTCTCCTCCCGGGGGTCCACGAAGAACGAGGTCACCACGGGCATGAAGGCGATGAAGAACAGCTGCGAGGGGAAGGACAGGAAGAAGTCCGTGACCCGGCCCAGCCAGTAGTCGGTGCGACCGCCGAAGTAGCCGCCGATCAGACCGAGGACGACACCGGTGACGGTCAGCAGGACCGAGACACCCAGCGCCATGAACAGCGAGGTCCGCATGCCGTACATCAGCATGGCGAACAGGTCACGGCCGTACTGCGGCTCCACACCGAACCAGTGGTCGGCCGAGACCCCGCCGAAGTAGCCGAGCGGGAGGCCGAATTCGTCCAGGACCGGCTTGTCCGCGTACGTCGGGTCCTGGCCGTACAGGGTGTACGGGTCGGTGCCGCTGATCGCGGTGAGCAGTGGCGCGCAGAGCGCGACGGCGAAGAAGAAAATCACTACGCCGGCGCAGAACATCCCTGTACGGTCACGCTTGAAACGCTGCCACATCAACTGTCCGGGAGAGCGACCCTCCAGCTTCTTCGGCTGCTCGGCAGCCTCCGAGGTCGCTTCGAGCTCGGGGTCCAAGGCGACCGCGGACCCGGAGCCCCCGGCCTTCGTCGGACTTGTCATGTGTGCTCTTTCCCCCGGGGAGTTGGCGAGTTGAACGCAGCACAGACACCGGCAGGTTCTGTGGTTTGGGGGAACTTTCGCCATAGGGGTCAACGCGCGTCAAGAGCGGGAGGCATAGGGATCTCCCTACCGTCCATATTTTGAGCAAAAATTGCAAAGATTGACACCTGTGCGCGCTTGACAACCTCTGCGACAAACGAACAAATTGACCATACTGGCGCAATTTTTTCGTTTACACGTCCGAAACTTGATCGGCGAAGCACCGATATTCGAACAGTTCTTTAACCGCACCTTCCGGCCACGGGGCGCAAAAAGCCCGGATCCCCCTGCGGGGGACCCGGGCTCAAGTGCCGGTGCCAGGCGGGTGCCTGGCGGCGGATCAGCCGTGCTTGGCGCGGCTCGCGGCGCGGGCGCGCTCGCGCTGGTCCAGGTTCACCTTGCGGATGCGAACGGCTTCCGGGGTGACCTCGACGCACTCGTCGTCACGGCAGAACTCCAGCGACTGCTCCAGCGACAGCTTGCGCGGCGGGACGATCGCCTCGAACGAGTCGGCCGAGGACGACCGCATGTTCGTGAGCTTCTTCTCCTTGGTGATGTTGACGTCCATGTCGTCGGAGCGTGAGTTCTCGCCGACGATCATGCCCTCGTACACCTCGGTGCCCGGCTCCGTGAAGAGCACGCCGCGCTCCTGGAGATTCGTCATCGCGAACGCCGTGACGGCACCGGAGCGGTCGGCGACCAGCGAACCGTTGTTGCGGGTCTGCAGGGGGCCGAACCAGGGCTCGAAGCCCTCGTGGATCGAGTGGCCGATGCCGGTGCCGCGGGTCTGGGTCAGGAACTCGGTCCGGAAGCCGATGAGGCCGCGGGACGGCACCACGAACTCCATGCGGACCCAGCCCGAGCCGTGGTTGGACATGTTGTCCATGCGGCCCTTGCGGACGCCCATGAGCTGCGTGACGGCGCCCATGTGCTCCTCGGGCACGTCGATGGTCATACGCTCGACGGGCTCGTGCGTCTTGCCGTCGATGTCCTTGGTGACGACCTGGGGCTTGCCGATGGTCAGCTCGAAGCCCTCACGGCGCATCTGCTCGACCAGGATGGCCAGCGCCAGCTCACCGCGGCCCTGCACCTCCCAGGCGTCCGGGCGCTCGGTGTCCAGGACCCGGAGGCTGACGTTACCGATCAGCTCACGGTCCAGGCGGTCCTTGACCTGGCGGGCGGTGACCTTGCGGTCCTTGACGGCCGACTTGGCGTCGGCGCCCTTGCCGGTGCCGCCGCGGCCGACCAGCGGGGAGGTGTTGGTGCCGATGACCATGGAGATGGCCGGCTCGTCCACCGTGATCAGCGGCAGCGCGACCGGGTTCTCGGTGTCGGCGAGGGTCTCGCCGATCATGATGTCCGGGATACCGGCGACGGCGCAGATGTCACCGGGGCCGGCCACCTCGGCCGGCTTGCGGGTCAGCGCCTCGGTCATCATCAGCTCGGAGATCCGGACGTTGCTGATCGTCCCGTCCCGCTTGATCCAGGCGACCGTCTGACCCTTGCGCAGCTCGCCCTGCTCGACCCGGAGGAGCGCGATACGGCCGAGGAAGTTGTCGGCGTCCAGGTTGGTGACGTGCGCCTGGAGCGGGGCGGCCTCGTCGAAGGTCGGGGCCGGGATGTGCTCCAGGATGGTCGAGAAGAACGGCTCCAGGCTGTTGGAGTCCGCGGGGACGGTCCCGTTCTCCGGCTTGGTCAGCGAGGCGATGCCGTCGCGGCCGCACGCGTAGACGATCGGGAACTCGATCTGCTCCTCGTCCGCGTCCAGGTCCAGGAAGAGGTCGTAGGTCTCGTTGACGACCTCGTCGATCCGCGAGTCCGGGCGGTCCGTCTTGTTGATGCAGAGGATCACGGGCAGCCGCTGCTGGAGCGCCTTGCGCAGCACGAAGCGGGTCTGCGGCAGCGGGCCCTCGGAGGCGTCGACGAGAAGGACGACACCGTCGACCATCGACAGTCCGCGCTCGACCTCGCCACCGAAGTCGGCGTGGCCGGGGGTGTCGATGATGTTGATGGTGATCGGGTCCCCCCCGTCCTTCGGGTGGTACTTGACCGCCGTGTTCTTGGCGAGGATCGTGATGCCCTTCTCACGCTCCAGGTCGTTCGAGTCCATCATGCGGTCGTCGACGGAGTCGAGCTGGTGAGCGGCGAAGGCACCGGCCTGCTTGAGCATGCCGTCGACGATGGTCGTCTTCCCGTGGTCGACGTGGGCGACGATGGCGACGTTGCGAATGTCGTGGCGCGTGGCCATATTGCGGCGTTCTCCCGGAGTGTGAGGACGGCCTGCGCGTACATCTGTGTCTACGCGGGCCCTGCCGGGCTTGACATGCCACGGCCTCACCCCATGGTACGGGGCCGTGGGTGCGGGAGCGCGCCGGGCTGTGTCCGGACGACCGGACACAGCCCGAGAAACACTGTCTGACCTGCGCTTCTACTTCTTCGACGGCCCCGCGGCGGGCCGTGCTCCCTTCTTCAGGAATCCCATGTCCTCGTAGACCGGGGTCCGGAAGCCGAAGGCACCCGCGTTGACCAGGTTCTTGCCGGCCGCCGTCAGCTGGGGCCGCTGGTACAGGGGGATCGAGCCGGCCGCGGCCCAGATGCGCGCGTCGGCCTTGCGGATGAGGCTCTTGGTCTCGCTCTCGTTCAGCGTGGAGACCGCCTGGTCGAAGAGCTGGTCCACCTGGTCCGTGCCCACGCGGGTGTAGTTCTGCTCGACGTTCAGGGAGCCGTCGGCCGCCGGGACCGGCTTGGCGAAGATCGGGCGGGCGTCGGTGGCCGGGTAGGCCGAGGCCGGCCAGGAGTAGAGCGCCAGGTCGTACTCGCCGGAGGCGATGTGGTCCTTGAAGTAGCTCTCGTCGGAGACCTTGGACAGCTCGGTGCGGATGCCGACCCGGTCCAGCATGCGCCGGATCCGCTCGGCCACCGTCCGCAGCGACTCCGAGCCCGTGCCCGAGGGCAGGACGAACCGCAGGGTGAGCGGCTTGCCGTCCTTGGCGAGCGCCCCGGTCGCGGCGCCCGCCGGAGCGGCGGTGCCCTTGGGGGCGTAGGCGCCCGGCACCCCGCCCTGGTTCAGCTCGTGCGCCTTCTTCTCCCGGTCGGCCTCGGCGGGCGCCTTGCCGTCCTCTCCGACGATGTACGTCCCGTCGTCACCGCCCGCCGAGTCCTTGGAGTCGGCCGAGTCCTCGGAACTCTTGGAGCCCTCGGAATCCTCCGAGCCTTCCTCGGCCTTCTTCTCCTTCTTGTCCTGCTTCTTCTTCTCGTCCTCGCCTTCCGCCCCCGCCGCCTTCTCGCCCTGCTCCTGCTCCTTGAGCGCGCCGCCGCGCACCCAGCCGGCGTCCGCGAGCAGCGCCCGCGCCTCCGCGGTGTCCTGGCCGCCCAGGGCTCCGCTGCCGTCGGCGTAGGCGGCCTGCCCGGACAGCGCCAGGTGGCTGCCCACCGGTTCGACGGGCAGCCCGAGGGGCTTGAGGACGAGCTCGGCCAGCTCCTCGCGGTCCAGGGCCCGCGCCACGGCCCGGCGGACCCGCTCGTCGGCGAGGGGGCCGTCGGCGCCGTTGAGGGCGAGCTGGGTGTAGGCGGGTTCCAGCGAGCGGCGGATCTCGAAGCCCTTGAGCGCCTCGCGCTCGTCGGCGTCGTCCTCCGTGACCGCGGCCCGCTTGGAGTCGGCGCCGGCCTTCGGCGAGGCGGTGCCCTGTCCCGCGGCGCGGGCGGCGAACTTGATCCGGCCCACCGCCTGCGGGTCGACCTCGGCCAGGTCCAGGTTCCCGGCGGCCAGCTCGTCGACCCGCTCGTCGCGGTCCACCGCGCGCAGCACGATCTTGTCCAGCTTGGCCGGGCTGCCCCACCAGCGCGGATTGCGGGCGAGGACGATCTCGTCGTCCTTGCGGTCGATCTTGCGCACGGCGAAGGGGCCGGCGGTGATCTTCAGCTTGCGGCGGGCGGCGTCGTTGAACGAGTCCGGCGTACCCATGACGTCCTTCGGGTACAGCGGCGAGAACAGCGAGCGCCAGTCGGCGTAGGTCCGGCCGAAGGTGACCTTGACCTCCAGGTCGTTGGCGCCCCGCTCGATCCGCTCGATCCGCTCGTACCCGGCGTTGCGGGCCGTCCAGTACGCGGAGTCCTTGCCGGACAGGGCCCGCCACTGGGCGGCGAAGTCGGCGGCGCCGACCTCCCGGCCGTCGCTCCAGACCGCCTGCTGGTTCAGCTTGTACAGCACGACCTGCTTGGGCTCGGTGTCGACGACCTTCGCGGACTCCAGGTAGTCGGAGTTGATCTCCGGCCGCCCGGACCCGTCGAGGCGGTACATCGAGGGCAGGACGGCCTGGGCGACCCGGGTGGAGGTGGCGTCGGCGTCCGCCTGGAAGGTGTTCAGGGTCTCCGGGACGGCGTCCACGGCCCAGCGCAGGGTGCCCCCGTCGGCGACCTGGGAGCGGGCGGCGGGAGCGATGTCCTGTCCCGCGAGGGGCTTGCCCGCCGGGTCCTCGGCGGCACAGCCGGCCAGGGCGGGCACCGCGAGCGCGCCGGCGGTGAGGAAGACGACCGAGCGCATCACCGCGCGGGGTCCTGGGCGGTCGTGGGACATCTGCTTACCTCCGGGAGCCGCGGGCATTACGGTCGCTTTTGGTGGTATATGGAGCTGATCACACCTATCCGGCCACTGAAGGGGAAAGGGTTCGGCGAGGGGCCGCGACACGGCGTGGCGGGCCGACAAGCCCACTCGTGCGGCGCAACGCGGAGGGGAACGCACCCGCGCGCCCCGGCCAATCGGTGCACATCCCTTCACAGCGACCGGTGTGACGCGCAACACTCGCAGGCGCATGAACGTTGCCGCCCACGGCCGCGAGGCCGACGGAAGTGAGGTCACGTCATGTCCGTGCACGACGACCTGACGTCAGTCCAGCGGTGTCTCGACGACCTGAACCGGTCGGTGAGCCGTCTGGAACAGCAGCTGGGCAGTGGCGGGCTGGACATCCGCCGCGTCCGCACCGACTGCGATCACCTGCGCGAGAGCGTGGCACTGCTGCGTGCCGCCGCCTCCTCGCCCGCGGCGGCGCAGCAGCGCCCCGACCTCGTCACCATCCCCGACACCCCCTACGACGACTCTCTGTGGATCGACACGGACGACGAGGGTCTGGGCGCCCGGGACCGGCGAGCCCCCTGAATCCGAACCGACCGGAGTCAAGCCTTGGCCACTGGTACGGAACCCCCTGACACGGACCCCCATCCGCCCGGCGGCGTGCACACCCGCTCGCGCGCCGCGATCGCCGCCCCGCATCTGCGGACCGACCGCTGGTGGCTGGCGCCCGCCGCCACCGCGGCCGGTCTGCTCGCCTTCATCGTCTACTCGACCTGGCGCGCCCTCTCCAACGCCGACTACTACGCGGCGCCCTACGTCTCGCCGTTCTACTCCCCCTGTCTCGCGGAGAACTGCGAGCCGATGCGGAACGGCCCCAACTGGGAGATATTCGGCGGCTGGTGGGGCATCTCGCCGGCCGTGCTGATCCTGATCTTCCCGCTCGGCTTCCGGCTGACCTGCTACTACTACCGCAAGGCCTACTACCGGAGCTTCTGGGCGTCCCCGCCGGCCTGCGCGGTGGCCGAGCCGCACCGGAAGTACACCGGTGAGACCCGCTTCCCGCTGATCCTCCAGAACATCCACCGGTACTTCTTCTACGCCGCGATCCCGGTCGCCGGGATCCTGACCTACGACACGGTCCTGACCTTCCGCGACGAGCACTACGCGTGGGGCCACATGGGTCTGGGCACCCTGGTGTTCCTCGTCAACATCGGGCTGATCTGGGCCTACACGATCTCCTGCCACTCCTGCCGGCACATCGTCGGCGGCAAGCTCAAGCACTTCTCCCGGCACCCCGTTCGCTACCGGATGTGGCAGTGGGTGGGGAAGCTCAACGCCCGCCACATGCTGCTCGCCTGGTCGTCGTTGGTGAGCGTGGCGCTCGCCGACCTCTACGTCTATCTCGTCGCGTCCGGTGCCTTCGACGATCCGAGGTTGTTCTGATGTCCGTGGTGGACCGGCAGGAGTGGGACGTCGTCGTCATCGGCGCGGGCGGCGCGGGTCTGCGGGCCGCCGTCGAGGCGCGCGAGCGCGGTGCCCGTACGGCAGTGATCTGCAAGTCGCTGTTCGGCAAGGCGCACACGGTGATGGCCGAGGGCGGCATCGCGGCCGCCATGGCCAACGCCAACGAACACGACAGCTGGCAGGTGCACTTCCGCGACACCATGCGCGGCGGCAAGTTCCTCAACCAGTGGCGGATGGCCGAACTGCACGCCCGGGAGGCCCCGGACCGGGTCTGGGAACTGGAGACCTGGGGCGCCCTGTTCGACCGCACCAAGGGCGGCCGGATATCCCAGCGCAACTTCGGCGGCCACGAGTACCCGCGCCTCGCCCATGTCGGCGACCGCACCGGCCTCGAACTGATCCGCACCCTCCAGCAGAAGATCGTCGCCCTCCAGCAGCAGGACTTCAAGGAGACCGGCGACTACGAGTCCCGGCTGAAGGTCTTCCAGGAGTGCACGGTCACCCGGGTCCTCAAGGAAGGCAACCGGGTCTCCGGCGCCTTCGCCTACGACCGGGAGACCGGACGCTTCTTCGTCCTGGAGGCGCCGGCCGTGGTGATCGCCACCGGCGGCATCGGCAAGTCCTTCAAGGTGACGTCGAACTCCTGGGAGTACACCGGCGACGGCCACGCGCTGGCGCTGCTCGCGGGCGCTCCCCTGCTCAACATGGAGTTCGTGCAGTTCCATCCGACGGGCATGGTCTGGCCGCCGTCGGTGAAGGGCATCCTGGTCACCGAGTCGGTGCGCGGCGACGGCGGGGTCCTGCGCAACTCCGAGGACAAGCGGTTCATGTTCGACTACGTCCCCGACGTCTTCAAGGAGAAGTACGCCGAGACGGAGCAGGAGGCCGACCGCTGGTACGACGACCCGGAGAACAACCGGCGGCCCCCCGAACTGCTCCCCCGCGACGAGGTGGCCCGCGCGATCAACTCCGAGGTGAAGGCGGGCCGCGGCTCCCCGCACGGCGGGGTCTTCCTGGACGTCTCGACCCGGATGCCGACCGAGGTGATCAAGCGGCGGCTGCCGTCGATGTACCACCAGTTCAAGGAGCTGGCGGACGTCGACATCACCGCGGAGGCGATGGAGGTCGGGCCCACCTGTCACTACGTGATGGGCGGGATCGCGGTCGACTCCGACTCGGCCGCCGCGCGCGGGGTGCCGGGGCTGTTCGCGGCCGGTGAGGTCGCGGGCGGTATGCACGGCTCCAACCGGCTCGGCGGCAACTCCCTCTCCGACCTGCTGGTGTTCGGGCGGCGGGCGGGCTGGCACGCGGCCGAGTACGCGGCGGCCCTCGCCTTCGAACGCCCCGAGGTCGACGACCTGGAGATCGACACCGCGGCGGCCGAGGCGCTGCGCCCCTTCTCCGCCGAGAGCCCCGACGAGGCCGCGCCGGAGAACCCGTACACCCTGCACCAGGAGCTCCAGCAGACCATGAACGACCTGGTCGGCATCATCCGCCGGCAGGGCGAGATGGAGCACGCCCTGGAGAAGCTCGCGGAGCTGCGGGTACGGGCCCGCCGGGCCGGGGTCGAGGGGCACCGGCAGTTCAACCCCGGCTGGCACCTCGCGCTCGACCTGCGCAACATGCTGCTGGTCAGCGAGTGCGTGGCACGGGCCGCCCTGGAGCGCACCGAGTCGCGCGGCGGGCACACCCGCGAGGACCGTCCGGCGATGGAGCGCACCTGGCGCAACGTCAACCTGCTGTGCCGGCTGGCCGATCCCACCGCCGCCTCGGCGGCCGCCCTCCCGGAGCGCGGCCAGATCGACCTGACCCGGGAGAACACCGACCCCATCCGCTCCGACCTGCTCGCCCTGTTCGACAAGGAGGAGCTGGTCAAGTACCTCGCCGAAGAGGAGCTGTACGAGTGAGCAGCTACGAGGCCCGCTTCAAGGTGTGGCGGGGTGACGCCGGGGGCGGCGGCCTGGAGGACTTCGAGGTCGAGGTGAACGACGGAGAGGTCGTCCTCGACATCGTCCACCGGCTCCAGGCCACCCAGGCCCCCGATCTGGCCGTCCGCTGGAACTGCAAGGCGGGCAAGTGCGGTTCGTGCTCGGCCGAGATCAACGGCCGGCCGCGGCTGATGTGCATGACGCGGATGTCGGTGTTCGACCGCGCGGAGACGATCACCGTCACCCCGCTGCGGGCGTTCCCCGTCGTCCGGGACCTGGTCACGGACGTCGGCTTCAACTACGCCAAGGCGCGCGAGGTCCCGGCCTTCGTGCCGCCGGAGGGGCTGGCGCCCGGCGAGTACCGGATGATGCAGGAGGACGTGGACCGCTCGCAGGAGTTCCGCAAGTGCATCGAGTGCTTCCTGTGCCAGGACACCTGCCACGTGGTCCGCGACCACGAGGAGAACAAGGGGGCCTTCGCCGGTCCGCGGTTCCTGATGCGGGTGGCGGAGCTGGACATGCACCCGCTGGACGCGGCCGCCGAGTCCGGCCTGGACCGCAAGGCCACGGCCCAGGACGAACACGGGCTCGGCTACTGCAACATCACCAAGTGCTGCACGGAGGTCTGCCCCGAGGGCATCAGGATCACGGACAACGCGCTGATCCCGTTGAAGGAGCGGGCCGTCGACCGCAAGTACGACCCGCTGGTGTGGCTGGGGTCGAAGATCCGCAGACGCTCCGGTTCAGGCTGAGGCGGCCCGCAGGTACCCCGAGTGGGCCACCTGGCCCAGGAACGTGAACCGGGTCTCCGTGGTCATGTGCTTCTCGAAGGCCTCCTTGATCCCGGGCCACTTGGGGTGCCCGAAGTCGTCGAGGACGACGATCCCGCCCGGCGCCACGATCCGCTCGGCCCACTCCAGGTCGGCGGCGACCCCGGCCGCGGAGTGGTCGCCGTCGACGACGACCACCGCGTAGGCGCGGTCGGCGACCAGGGCCCGCACCTCGGGGTCCTCGGAGAAGCCCTGCTGGATCCGGGCGGCGGCGCCTGCCGCTCCGGCGAGGCTCAGATTGGTGCGCACGGCCGCCAGGTCGACCGGGGTGCCGGAGGCGTCGCTCCCCATGGTGGCCCCGGGCTGGAGCTGGGTCCCGGCGAGCGGGTCGACGATCGTCAGGCTCGGCCGGCGTCCGGCGCGCTCCATCATCCGGATCAGGGCGGCGCCGAACATCCCGTACAGGGTGCCGATCTCCAGGATCTCCTCGCCCGGCGGGTCGAGCAGGGGCACCGCGGAGAGCTTGCCCACGATGTTCATCGTGCCGCCGGCGATCCGGCCGACGCCGAGCGCCTCCAGGGCGATGAGCAGCCGGAACGCCTGGGCGGCGGTACGCTCGGCGGCCTGCCGGTCGGCGCCGGTCACCCGCTCCAGCTCCGTGATCGTGCGGTCGAGATGGGGGGCCGAGGGCAGCCGGGACGCGCCGCGGCCGGTGCCGTCGAAGAACAGCTCCAGGGGGCGCTGGCGGTTGCGCAGCGTCCTCAGCTCCTTCTGGAGCGAGTCCTTCGAGGCGATCTCCACATGCCGGCGAACCTCACGCTCGATGCGCTGGTCGATCAGCGACACGATCGGGCGCAGCGCGCGCCGGGCGGCCTTGCTGGTGATTGACGTTCGCATCCCGGGACCGTAGGTCGCCCACAGCGGGCCCACAACAAACGGAAGAATGCGGGCAGTTGAAGCGAGGATGACGTCCGGGTCAGGGCCCGTTCACCGCACCCAGCCCGTGCGGTACGCCGTCCAGTCCTCCTCCCGCGCCGCGAAGTCCACGTACAGGGCGACGCCGAAGCGCTGCCGGCCGGGGTCGGTGCGGGACAGGCCGAGGCGGGTGCCGCGCACGGCCGCGGCGACGGTCTCGGCCCGTTCGTGGTGGCCGATGTCGTCCGTGTGGAAGAAGGGCAGGCCCATCAGCAGGTCGGTGCCGGGCGGGGTGACCTCCAGGGCGAGCGAGGTCTGCTGGGCGACATAGCCGCCGTACAGGCTCTCCAGCGGCATCGCGGTGTCGTAGGACATCACCGCGATCTGGTCGACGCGGCGGGCGACCTGCCCGAAGAACTCCTGCGACCACCACTTGGGGTGGCCGGTGAGGAAGCCGGCGACCGAGTGCAGCGCGGGCAGCGGGTCGATCTGGTGGGCGGCGACGGAGAGCGGGACACCGCGGGCGCGGGTCTCGCGGCGCAGGGCGTCGAGGAGGGTGAGGTAGTCGCGGTCGCCGGAGTGGAGGGGCTCCAGGTCGAAGTGGGCGCCCTCGAAACCGGCGTCGAGGATCTGCCGGGTGGAGGCGACGACGGCGGCGCGGGTGTCCGCGTCCGCCAGGCGCATTCCGTCGGGCCCCTCACTGGCGAGGTTGTCGCCGAGCCACGCCTGGACGCGGATGCCGGGTGCCTCCCGGCGCATGGCGTCGAGGAACCAGCGGGCCCTCGGGTAGCGGGCGGCGGGCAGGGTGCCGTCGTGCTCCAGGGGGCCGGCGTGGACGTACAGGTCGCGGATGCCGGTGCGCTCCAGGCGGCGGGCGAGCGCGGTCGCGTCGGCGTCCCGTTTCCGGCCGTCCACCCAGGCGTGGCCGAGCCAGAGGGCGTCACGGTTCCTGGTGTAGGTGCCGTCCGCGGGGTCTCCGGCGTAGTTCAGCCGCAGGGCGAGCGCGGCGGTCAGGACGGGCAGCAGCAGCGCCAGGAGGAGGACGGCGGCGACGCGCAGGGCCCTGCGCCGCCGTCGGCTCGGGCGCGCGCCCGGCTCGCCGGGTTCCGGGGCCTCGGCGCCCTCCCCCGGGGCGACCCCGGTCGCGCTGTTGGATTCCTGCTCATACGCTCCGAAATGTGACGTCATCCTTGATCCGGGGTCGACCCCGGCGGGCCACCGCGCACATATCCGTGCTGGTCGCTCAAGCCGTGGTGGGTGTGGTGATCGCGGTCGCATGGCTGGTCCTGCCGGGGATGACGTCCGAGCCGGACGCTCCGGTTGCGGTCGCGCCGGACCGGCCCGTGGCCAGTGCCGCCGCCCAGGAGGAGCCGGCCGGCTCGGACGCGGCGGACCTGGTGCTTCCGCTGGCCGTGGCGGTGGCGGCCGTCGCGGTCGCCGGCTACGTGTATCTGCGCCGCAGCCGCAGGGCGCGCACGCGCACCACGCCGGGCGGCCGGGCCGGACCGGCGGCCGGGACCGCCCCGGGCACTGTCGACGAGGAGGCCCGGGACCTGCTCGTCGCCGCCGACGACTGGGTGCGGACGAGCGCGGAGGAGCTGTCCTTCGCCGAGGAGCTGTCCGGTCCGCTCCCCGCGGCCCCCGCCGCTCGGGCCCTGCGGGACGCGCGGGCCGAGCTGGCCTCGGCCTTCCGGATGCGGCAGCGCTACGACGACGGGCTCCCCGAGGACGAGGCGGGGCGGCGGCACGCGCTCGCGGGGATCGTCGGGCGGTGCGAGGAGGCGGGGCGGCGGCTGGACGCGGAGGCGGCCGGGTTCGACCAGCTGCGGGGGCTGGAGGCGGGCCCGGGTCCGGCTCTGGGGGTCGCCGAGGGCCGGTTCCGGGACCTCGCGGGACGGACCGGGAGCGCGGACGCCCTCCTGGCCGAGCTGAACCGGCGGTACGGGGCCTCGTCCACCGCAGGTGTCGCCGGCTACGTCGAGCAGGCCAAGGACCTGCTGATGTTCGCCACGTCCCGGCTCAACGAGGCCCGCCAGGCGGCCGACCGTGACGAGACCGGTCCGGCCGTACGGCAGTTGCGCACCGCCGAGGGGGCCGTCGCCCGGTCCGCCGTCCTCGTCGGCGCCGTGGAGCGGCTGGCCGGGGAGCTGGCGTCGGCGTCGGATCTGGTGGCGGCGGCGCTGACGGGCGCCGAGGCGGAGATCGCCGGGGCGCGGGAGCGGGCCGCGGGCGCCCCCGGGAGGCCGCCGGACCCGCGGATCGACCACGCCGACGAGGCCCTGGCCGCCGTGCGCGAAGAGGTGACCGGGGGTCCGTACGACCCGCTGGAGGCGCTGCGGCGGATCGTGCGCGGTGTCGCGCCGGTCGCCGACGGCCGGGCCGGGGTGCTGACGGCGGCGGCGGCGCTCGTCGCCCGGTCCGCCGCGGCGGCCGCGGACGATCACATCGCCACGCACCGGGGCGCGGTGGGCGGCACGCCCCGCACCCGGCTCGCCGAGGCCCGGCGCCTGCTGGATTCCGGTCCCGGACCGACGGACCTGCTCACCGCCGACGCGCTCGCCCGCCGGGCCCGGGAGCTGGCGGAACAGGACGTACGCGCCCACCCGGCCGAGGCCACCGGGGCAGCCTCCTTCGGCGGCCCACGCACCTGCGACCGGCGGGGGTGAGCAACGCGCCCGACAGGGGTGAGCCCGCCCGCGCTCGGGCCGCCACCCGGCCCACGAGCAGGACAGGTCCGGGCTTCCGCCCGCTACGACCGGCGAGACGGCCCGGCGGGCGGCCTCGCTCGGGCTCGGTACGAACCCGGCCCACCGTCCGGCGGAGAAGGAAACCCGGGCGCAGGGCTCGGCCACGCGTGGTCGCCGGGGGCCGGGAGACCCGGGAGCCGGGAGACCCAGGGACCGGAAGACCCGGGAACCGGAAGACCCGGGAACCGGAAGACCCAGGCGCCGGCAGACCCGGGGGACCGGAAGACCCGGGGACCGGAAGACCCGGGGACCGGAAGACCCGGGCGCCGGAAGACCCGGGGACCGGAAGACCCGGGGCCCGGGGGCCGGAAGGGCCCGGGGGCCGGAAGGGCCCGGGGGCCGGAAGGGCCCGGGGGCCGGAAGGGCCCGGGGGCCGGAAGGGCCCGGGGGCCGGAAGGGCCCGGGGG
>NZ_JBEZNL010000007.1:77478-241913 GCF_040653275.1 Streptomyces sp. NPDC048002
GCCGTCAGAAGAGGCTGAGCAAAGCCTCCGCCGGGTCCGTCAGGCCCGTTTCGCCGTCCGGCAGGGGGAGTTCGAACCAGACCGTCTTGCCTCGCGGGGTGCGCCGGGAGCCCCAGGCCGCGCTGAGCAGGCCGACGAGTTGCAGGCCTCGGCCGCCCTCGTCGGTGTCCCGGGCCCGGCGGCGGCGGGGCTGGACGAGCCCCGCGTCCCAGACCTCGCAGACCAGGGTGCGGTCGAGCAGGAGGCGGAGCCGGATGTCGCCCTCGCCGTATCTGAGGGCGTTGGTGACCAGTTCGCTGACCAGGAGTTCCGTGGTGTCGACCAGGGGCTCCAGGTCCCAGTCGAGGAGTTGGCGCCGGGCGTGCTCCCGCGCGCGGCCCACGCTGCGCGGCTCGCGCGGCAGCGTCCAGTCGCCGACGGACTCCGCGGGCAGGCCCTGGACTCGGGCCATGAGCAGCGCGATGTCGTCCTCGCCGTGGTGGGTGTCGAGGGTGTTGAGGACGTGGTCGCAGACGTCCTCCAGCGGGCGGCTGGGATCGGTCAGGGCCCCGACGAACGCCTGGAGGCCCTCGTCCAGGGGGTGATCGCGGCTTTCGACCAGTCCATCCGTGTAGAGCGCGAGCAGGGCGCCTTCGGGCAGTTCGACCTCCACCTCCTCGAAGGGCTCGCCGCCCACGCCGAGCGGCATCCCCGGCGGCACGTCCAGCATCAGCGCGTCCTCGCCGGGTTCGACCAGGACCGGCGGGAGATGGCCGGCGTTGGCGAAGGTGCAGCGGCGGGTCACGGAGTCGTAGACCGCGTACACGCAGGTGGCCAGGTACACCTCGGACAGGTCGGCCTCGCGGGGGCGGCGGGCCGCCCGGGTCGCCTGCTGGACGCCGCCCGGGGCGCCGAGCCCGCGGGCTATCTCGTCCAACGCGCCCAGTACCTCCGCCGGTTCGAGGTCGAGCAGGGCCAGGGTGCGTACGGCCGAGCGGAGTTCGCCCATCGCCACCGCGGCACGCAGTCCGCGTCCCATGACGTCGCCGACCACCAACGCGGTGCGGTGACCGGGCAGTTCGATCACGTCGAACCAGTCGCCGCCGACCTCGCTGGGCCGGTCCGGGGAGGCGTTGCCGGGCAGGTAGCGGCAGGCGATGTCCAGGCCGGAGGCGACCGGGTCGCCCGGCGGCAGCAGGGACCGCTGGAGTATCAGGGCGCGTTCGTGCTCCCGCCGGTACAGCCGGGCGTTGTCGATGCAGACCGCCGCGCGGGCCGCCAGTTCCACGGCGAGGTCCCGGTCCCGGTCCCCGAACGGTTCGCTGCCCTTGGTGCGCGAGAACTGCACGAGTCCGACGACCGTGTCGTGGGCGACCATCGGCACGGCCAGCGTGGACTGGACGAGGCCGCCCTCCTCGGCGGGCACGAACCGGGGCCGGGCGGTGCGCAGGGCGTCCGCGCACGGGGAGTTGAAGGGGTAGTGGTGGACCGCGCCGATCGCGACGGTGGCGCCGCCGCCGAGGAAGGGTGCGTCGGAGACCGCGCTGGAGTAGGCGACCCGGCGCAGTTCCGCGCTGCCGTCGGCGAGCCCCGGCGGGGTCTCGTCGCCGGCCAGCAGCCCCTGGTAGAGGTCGACGGTGGCCAGGTCGCAGAAGCCAGGGACGACGACGTCGAGCAGTTCGCGGGCCGTGGTCTCCAGGTCGAGGGAGTTGCCGATCCGGGCGCCGGCCTCGTTGAGCAGGGCGAGGTTGCGCCGCGCGGCGGCCGCCTCGCGGGCGGCGGCCCGGCGGGCGGTGATGTCGGTGCCGAGCCAGGCGATGCCGATGGGGCGGCCGGAGCCGCTGTGCACCCGGTAGAGGTTGACGGACCAGTGCCGGCGTTCGTCCGAGTCCGGCAGGAAGCCGGTGACGTGCATGTCCGTGATGGAGTCGCCGGTCTCCAGGACCCGGCGCAGGGTGGCGGTCACCCGCTCCGCCTCCGGCCTGGGCAGATAGTCCTGGACGCCCTTGCCCCGGTGGTCGTCGGGGGTGCCGCCGAACAGTGAGGCGAACCGATGGTTGGCGCGGCGGACCCGCAGGTCGCTGTCGATCAGCAGGAACCCGAAAGGAGATTGACCGAAAATGGCCTGCGAGGCGGCGAGGTCGGTCTCGATCCGGCGCAGGGTGCGCACGTCGACGACGATGCAGACGGCGGCCTTCTCGCCCTCCTCGGTCCGCGTCGGCATCACGTAGACCTCGGCGAGGGCCTCCTCCCCGCGGCCGTCCGGGTCGGCGTCGGCGCCCGTGTCCCGCTTACGGAAGGGGACGACGCCGGTCCACTCCCTGCCGTCGAGGATCTCGGCCATCTTCCGGTGGCCCAGCTCGCGCCGGTCGGGGTCGATGAACGCGGCGATCGGGTCCATCCCGACGGCGCGGTCGGCCGGTATCCCGAAGAGCTGCTCGGCGCGCAGGCTCCACTGGTCCACGAGGCCGTCGGGGCCGATGGAGAAGGACGCGACGCGGATGTAGTCGTACATGGAGCCGGGCGGACTGCTCTGCCACATGGCGTCGGCGAGCGGCGACTCGCCGTCGCCGTGGGCCCGCGTCGCATCGGCCGCCGCCACCGCGGCAGCCGCGGTCCCAGCCCTCGCGCCGCCCGACGGGTCCTCGGACTCCGTGGCCTTCGCTGGTATCTCGCTCACGCGAACCGTCCCCTCCAGCTCACCGCGTCCGGCACCGGTCACCGAAAGGCGGCTGCCCGCAGTATCCAGCACTACGGCGCCGCACAACACGGTGTTCACGATCACAGCACGTTCCCGATCGTTTCTGGACCGGACCGTGGAAACACTTCCAGTCTTCTAACCAGCCAACACACTGTCGAATCACACCCTTCGACAACCGCCAGTGGCCTGAACCGACCGGTCGACGGGACCACCGCGGCCGTACAGCGCGTGAGGGCCCGGTTCAGGGCACCGCGAGTTCGAACCAGACGGTCTTCCCGGCCGCCCCGGGGCGGGTTCCCCAGCGGCGCGAGGAGTGGGCCACCAGTTGCAGGCCGCGGCCGCTCTCGTCCTCGGGACGGGCGACGCGTTCACGCGGCAGGTCCGGGATCGGGTCGGATACCTCCACCCGCAGCACCCCGTCGAGGCGGGACGGCCGGACCAGGCGGACTCCGATGGGGCCGGTGGCGTGCCGCAGGGCGTTGGTGACGAGTTCGCTGACCAGGAGTGCCGCGATGTCGGCGAGGCTCTCCAGGTCCCAGTCGTGCAGCCGGCCGCGGACGGCGGCCCGGGCGGCACGAACGGCACCGGGCTCGGCGGAGAAGGTCCACTCGACACAGTCGCCTTCGGTGTCGGTCACACCGATCACTTCCCGGGCAGCAGACCCACCGAATGTCCGGTTTCGTGGGGTTAATGGGCACATACCCGATAATCGGGAGCCTCTATCGCCTCGGCGGGAGCACTGTGGCACGAACGGCGTACGCGGCGCACGCGCCCGTGCGCGCCTCACGCCAGCCGGGCCGCCACCTCGCGCACCGCCGGCACGTCCTGCTCCAGCCACGGGACGTCCCACAGTTGCGCCGGGGTGAGCCAGCGCAGTTCGTCGTGGTCCTGGAGCGGCTCGGGCGCCGGGGAGTCCGGGAGGAGCCGGGCGGTCCAGACCCGCAGGGCGTACGGGGAGCGCAGCGGCCACTCCCCCGGGACGCGCTCGACCGGCTCGGTCTCCACGCCCAGTTCCTCGCGCAGTTCGCGGACCAGGGCCGCCTCCGGGGTCTCGCCCGGTTCGACCTTGCCGCCGGGCAGTTCCCAGCGGCCGGCCAGTTCGGGGGGGTGCGCTGCGGCGCGCGGCGAGGAGGCGGCCGTCGTCCAGCAGCGCGGCTCCCACCACCACGATCGGTTCGGTCATGCGCCGGAGCCTACGGGACCGAGGAGGCCGCTCAGTTGGCGGTCGCGCTGCCGCCCTGGCCGATCCGCTCGACCCAGTAGAGCTGCTTGTGCCCGCGGGAGTCGAGGCTGTCGGCGATCTTCTGGGCCTCCGCCCGGGTCGCGAACCGGCCCACGCGGTAGCGATTGCCGTTGTCGTCCTGTCGTATGACGAGCCAGGGAAGTGTGATCGTGCTGTCGTTCATCGCGCCCCACCGCTCCTTCCCGCCCGCGGCCTGTGCCGTGCCCCGTCCGCTAAGGAAACCGCAATCCGCATATGCCCGAGCCTACGCCTAACCTTCACGCAGCGAATACGCCTTTTCACAAAGAGGTACGCAACCGGCCAGGACGCAGGGGGCGCACGTCATCGCACGCGCCGTCCGCGCACCTCGATGCGTCCGGTCAGCGGCATGGTGGACGCATCGGTGACGACCTGCGAGAACGACCAGATTCCAACCCCGGTCGGCGCGGCTCCGGTTGAGCCGGCGCCGGGGGCAACCGCCCCGGAGTTGTGCGCTACTTCACGGGGAGGTGGTAGGAGACCCGGTACCGGTCGGCCGGGACGACCACGTCGGCGGTCTCCACGGGGCGTCCGGAGGCGTAGTACGTGCGCTGGATGACGAGGACGACATGGCCGGGCACACCGCCCAGGGCGTGCAGTTCCTCGGCGAGGCCGGGGCGGGCGCCGACCTCCTCGGTGACGTTGTCGACGACGAGGTCGATGGCGCGCATCCGCTCGACGACGCCCATGCCGCCCAGCGGGCCCTCCTCGGGCAGCATCACGGGGGTGCGGCCGGTGACGGCGAGGGGCTCCCAGGAGGTGGAGAGCATCATCGCCTCGCCGGCCTCCCGGAACAGGTATCTGGTGCACATGACCCGGTCGCCGGGCTTGATGCCGAGCCGCTCGGCGACCGACACCCCCGCCTCCGTCTGGAGGCTGCTGGACTCCCAGGTGCCGCGCGCCTCGCCGTCGGCCTGCTCCTGCCGGAAGGGGGTGGCCCCGCCGGTCGGACGGAAGCCGGAGCGGGCGATCCGGCGCGGCACCGGACGCTCGCGCACATAGGTGCCCGATCCCGAACGGCCCTCCACCAGACCCTCGGCCATCAGCACCTTGCGGGCCTCCAGGGCGACGGTGTCCGAGACGCCGTACTCCTCGCGGATGCGGGCCTGGGACGGCAGCCGGGTGTGCGGGGGCAGTGAACCGTCGACGATCTTCTTGCGGAGATCACCCGCGACGCGCAGGTAGGCCGGCTGCTCACCGAATGTCACTGGCCGCTCCCATCAGGTTGTACAGACAGCAACAGCGTGGCAACCGTGGGTTGTGCCGTGCAAGCAAAGGCCAGAGAATCACTCGATGTGATGACTTGTGGTTGCTGCGGGCTCTACGCAGGCACTTTCTCCCCGTTATCGTGGCGATCACACATCGAGTTCCCCGCCGTCCGCGATCTCCCCGCCCTCCTCGTACTCCTCGTCGTAGGACGGCACCGTGGTGGCGAGGCCCAGAGCCTCGCGGGCGGTGACCGTGGTGGGGCCGTCGACATAGCCGTAGCCCGTGTCGTAGTGCTCGTAGAAGGTGTCCACGTCGTCCGTGGCGGCGGCCTTCGCCCAGTGGGCGCGGGCGTCCTCCATCTCCGCGACCAGGTCCGTGACGGCCTCCTCGGCGCCGCCCCGCCAGCCGTGCCCCTCCAGCGCCTCGATCTGCTCGCCGAGCACGGCCTCGACGTCCTTCGCCCAGGAGGTGTTGGCGGCCAGGTCGTCCTCGGGGTAGTCCTCCGGCTCCTCGTAGAGGACCTCGTCCACGGCGTTGACCGCCTCCAGCAGGGCGATCTGGTCCGCGTCGAGCGTGGTCCGGTCGCTGCGCAGGGAGCCGGTGAGGGTGCCCTTGTCGTCGAGGCTGCCGTACAGACAGGTGATCTCGCGGTCGCCGAAGGCCCAGCCGTCCCGGGACGGCACGAGGTAGTAGACGCCGACGTCCTCCGGTACGGCCCAGGTGTCCATGGCGTACTCGGGCTCCAGGACGAAGCACTTGTCCTCGGCGGTCCGGGTCACCGAGTCGTCGCCGGGGAAGCGTCCGCCGGGCAGCGTGATCACGGCGAAGACCTCGCCGTCGTGCCGCTGGGCGCAGGGCACCTCCGTCACGTCGTAGGTGACCCCCTCCAGGGAGTCCTGCGGGGAGTCGAAGCAGTCGCCCTTGGCGAGCGCGTAGGCGGTGCCCTCACCGCTCGCCGCCTCCTCGACGGCGTCCACGGCGTCGGAGACGACACCGGTGGACAGGGTCACCGTCCACAGCACCAGGCCGACGGTGGACACCACGGCCCCGGCGATGGCCATGCCCCTGCCGCGCTCGCCCCTCTTCCGGATCTGGGCCAGCGCGACCAGGCCGAGGAGCAGCCCCACGGCCGGCAGGAAGCAGAGGATGCCGAGGACCAGGGCGGCGATGGCGAGGCCGTTCACCGGCGCGGGCACGCCGTACGGGCCGTAGGGGTGGTACGGGTAGGGCGCGTAGGGGCCCGGCGGATACGGTCCGTGCGGTCCCGGGGGCTCCTGGGGCCCGTGCGACGGAAGGGGCCCGGGGGGCGGGGGTATGGACACGAGTACCGTGCTCCTGGTTCGGGCGGCGGTGCCGGGGTGCTGGGAACTGACGTACGAAGCGACGCACGCATGGTAAGCGGGGCGGGGGCGGGGGCGGAACGCGGTTTTCCACTCCGGTCGCGGACTCCTCCCCGCCCGCCGGAAACGCGGCTCGCCCCCGCCGCGGGCCGGGTCGGGGACCCGGGCTCCTGCGACGAGGGCGAGTGCGGCCGACCCCTTCGGGGCGCCGTCAGAGCGTCAGAACTGGAGCGCCCAGGCGTCGATGCGCCCGGTGTCCAGGTTCGCGTTGTCGCTGACTCTCAGCTTCCACGTGCCGTTGGCGACCTCGGAGGAGGCGTTCACCGTGTACGTGGTGTTGATGTTGTCCGAGCTGCCGCCGGTGCCGTACGCCTTCAGCGTGTACGCCGAGCCGTCGGGGGCGATCAACTGGACCTGGAGGTCACCGATGTAGGTATGGATGATGTTGACCTGCACCGCGAGCGCCGAGGGGGCGTTGCCGGTCACGCCGGAGACGGTCACCGGGGACTCGACGGTGGAGTTGTCGCTGATCGCGTAGTCGCCGGTGTTCTCGAAGCGCGGTCCGGGCGGGGTGGTGGTGCCGCCGCCGACGTAGAGCAGCCGGTTGGGCGAGCCGGTGCCGGGGCTGGTGACGACGTTGGGGGTGGCCGCGGTCGTCAGCGCCGTGGAGACCTGCGCGGGGGTGGCCGTCGGGTTGGCGGCCAGGTGGAGCGCCGCCGCGCCGGCCACGTGCGGGGTCGCCATCGAGGTGCCGGAGATGGTGTTGGTGGCGGAGTCGCTGGTGTTCCAGGCCGAGGTGATGGACGAGCCGGGCGCGAACAGGTCCAGGACCGTGCCGTAGTTGGAGTAGCTGGCCTTGGCGTCGGTCGAGGTGGTCGCGCCGACCGTGATCGCCTCCGTCACCCGGGCGGGGGACCTGGTGGAGGCGTTCGTGGACTCGTTGCCCGCCGCGACGGCGAAGGTGACGCCGGAGGCGATGGCGTTGCGGACCGCGGTGTCGATCGCGGTGTCCGCGCCGCCGCCGAGGGACATGTTGGCGACGGCCGGCTTGACCGCGTTCCGGGCGACCCAGTCGATACCGGCGACGACCTGGGCGGTGGTCCCGGAACCCGAGTTGTTCAGCACCCGCACCCCGACGATCCGCGCCTGCTTGGCGACGCCGTACGCGGTGCCGGCGACGGTGCCGGCGACATGCGTGCCGTGGCCGTGGCCGTCCTGCGCGGTGTTGTCGTTGTCGACGGCGTCGTAGCCGTAGGAGGCACGGCCGCCGAAGTCGCTGTGCGTGATGCGCACACCGGTGTCGATGACGTACGCCGTCACGCCCTGCCCCGCCGAGTCGGGGTAGGTGTAGGAGCTGTTCAGCGGGAGGGCCCGCTGGTCGATGCGGTCCAGGCCCCAGGAGGGCGGGCTGGGCTGCGTCCCGGCGATGCTGAAGGTGCGGTTCTGCACGACCGAGGCGACGGCCGGGTCGGCGGCGAACCTCTTCGCCTCGGCCGCGGAGGCCTCGACCGCGTAGCCGTTGAGCGCCTTCGTGTACGTGCGCTCGATGTCGGCCCCGTACTTCTGGGCGAGTGCCCGGCCCTCGGCGGAACCGGCGCGGGCCGCTTCCGGCTTGAGGGTCACGATGTAGCTCTCGGCGACGGCGTTGGCCGCGCCGGAGTACAGGACACGGCCCTCTTCGGCGGTCGGGGCGGCGCCGGCGGGGAGGGCGGAGACGAGGCCCGCGGTGAGCACCGCGGAGGCGGTCAGGCTGATCGCGGCCAGTCTTCGCCGGGTGGAACGCATCACTGCCATCTGAGGGATCCTCCTCAATAGGTGGTGCGCTGGTGGGGGGTGGTGCGGGCATGCCCGAGCCCGCCCAGACTGGGCGTGATCATGTCAAACTAGGCCTGGGCGAACTCTGTGCACCAGCCGAAAGATTGAGGCTTCCACAGGAATTACACAAGGGCCCTGCACGGACGTAACACAGGTGCCATGAAGCCGACATGACCCGCCGTCACCTCCCGTGCGGGTCAGCGGCGGCCTATCTGGCGGCTGATGGTCACGTCCGTGATCTCCGTGTCGGCCGCCAGCAGCAGCGCCTTGCTGAGGATCAGGGAGAGGCGCTCGTCCTCGAAGGGCAGGAACACCCCGCCGCCGCCCCCGCTCCCCCGGACGGCGGGGACGACGCACAGGTAGGCGCCGTCCGGGTCCATCAGGACGTTGGCCGAGCCGAGGTGGATGCGGTAGGTGCGCAGATCCCCGCGGACCACCAGGAAGCGGCCGTCGAGCGCACAGCGGTCGGCGATCCTCAGCCGGGGCACGATCCGCTCCAGGACCTCGCGGCGCGCCTCGGCGCTCGGGGTCAGCTCGCCGAACGAGGCCCGTTCCCGGTAGGCGCGCCGGGGACCGCCGTCGCCCCAGTCGGGGTCGGTGGCGATGGAGGTGACCCCGACGAACAGGTCCACGTCGCGCATGGCCTCGCTGAACACCAGCTCGGGCACCTCCGCGAGCGGCACCTCGCGCCAGCCGTCCCCGGGGCGGTCCTCGTCCCGCGCGCGCCGGTCGAACCGCACCTGGTCGGTCACCGCGAGTTCGTCCTCGCCCGACAGGTCGGACCAGTAGTGGTGGAAGCGGATCCGCCACTCACCCGCCGCCAGCACCCGGTCGGCCGCGTCCCCGTCCCCGGCGTCCCACGGGCCGAGCCGACGGCTCGACCAGCCGCGCGCGCGGAACAGCGCGAACAGCCGCCGGTAGTGGACGATGTGCCCGGCGAACCGGCCGGAGCGGACACGGCTCTCCTCCTCGGCCGGGGTCGGCCGGTAGATCTCCCGGAACGCCTGCTTGAACGGCTGTCGCAGCCGCGCCTCGGTGAGCAGGTCCCGCCACTCCCGGACGGCGTCGGCGTCGGACCTGAGGGGGTGCCAGAGACGCACCGCCGCGTCGTCGGGCGCCTCGGGCAGCCCGTCCGCCGTCGCCGGGAGCACGGCCCGCCAGTCGCCGGGCGCCACCTCGACCTCCCAGATCAGCCGGGCGACGACAGCCTTGGCCAGTGGGTGCCCGGCCAGCTCGTCCCGCCACCGCCCGTACGGGGGGACGGAGTCCACCGTGAAGCCGCCCTCCAGCGCGCGGGCGAGGGTGCGGAGCTGCGCGTCCACCCGCTTGACCAGTTCACGCACCTCCGTCACCAGCGCGGGGTGGTCACGGCGGACCGGTGCCGGGGTACCGCGCAGCGGGCGGCCGTCCTTCTCCCAGGTCAGCGCGGCGCTCTCGGTGACGGTGACGACGGCCGTGCAGGCGCCCGCGGTCCGGCGCAGGACGCCGTCGTCGCCGAAGTCCAGCCGGGGCAGGCGCAGTGCCACGTCGGTGCGCTCGGCGAGGGCCGCCTCCGCCTTCTTGAGCATCTTGTCCAGCTGTTTGGGCACGCCCGCGTGCCGGACGGCGCGGCGCACGGTGCGGACCGTGGTGATCAGCTCGGGCGTCGGGAAGTCCTGGGCGCAGCGCATCAGTTCGTAGAGCATCGCCTGCGAGGGCAGGGTCCGGGCCGCGGTGGGCGCGAGGGCGACGCCGGGCAGCAGCCGGTCGAACAGGGCGGGCAGCCAGGGCTCGTCGCGCAGCAGCGCCACGCGGGCGGCCAGGCCGACGGCGATGACCTCCCGGTCGGTGAACGCCTTGTCCGCGCGGTAGGGGATCTCCCCCGACCGGATGGCGTCGGTGCGGTCCGCGGCGGCTTCGAGGGCGCGCCGGGCGAAAGCGACGTAGGCGGAGGTGCCGGCGGCCGCGCGCCAGGCGTCCTCGGACGGCGGGGTGCCGAACGCGTGGTCGCGGTCGACGGCGACGAGCGGGAGCTGTTCGGCGAGGGGCAGCGCGGCGACCACCGCCGTCTCGTCCGCCACGATCGGTCCCGCGTCCCGGACCAGGCGGTCCACGGCCGCGCGCAGGGTCTCCTCGCCCCCGAGCCGGGCGACCGCGAGCAGCGCGTACGGCAGGCTCACCCGGTCCTCCGCGAGCCTCGACGCGACCAGGGCGCGGACCGGCCCGGTCAGGTCGGGCAGCGGGCCGGTGCACCGCTCCACCGCGGACAGGCCCAGGGCGAGGTCCGCCGCGGTGCCCGACTCGGTCCGCGCGAGCAGCGCCTCGAACATCCGGCGGCACGCCTCGGGCGTGTACCGCGGCCGGCGGGCCTCGGCGGCCCGCTCCACGACGGCGCGGGCGCTGGCCGCGGCCCCCGTCCACTCGGTGACCGCCTGCAGGGCGGCGACCAGCGCGCCGAGTTCCGCGTCGTCGATCGACGTCGGATCGGGCGACGCGTCCTCGTACGCGGAGTCCGGGTCGGTCAGCGCGTTCATCAGCCGGTCGGCGAGGTTCATCGGCGGTGCCTCTCGTGGAGCCTGCACGGATCATGGCAGCCGCCACTGACAACGGCCTCAGCTTCGCCGGGCTGGACCCGATGACCGCCTCCGAGCTGCTCGCCGACCTGACGGAGGTGACCGCGCGGTAGGGGGAGGCGCGGTTGGGGTAGGCGCGGCGCCTCACGTCCCGGACCCGCGTGCGCGGCGGTTGCGCAGCCAGGTGACCAGCCACAGCACGTTGATCCCGCCCAGGACGACGAGGACGGCGACCGCGTCGGCGTTGCCCGCGAGGCCGTGTTCCGGGCCCAGTCCCCGGGCCGCGCGGACCAGCAGGACGAGGTCGGCGGGGAGCGTGACGGCGGCCATGAACGCCAGGCAGGCCGCCGTGCCGGTCACGAGGACGGTGCTGTAGAGGCGGACGGCCCGCCGTTCGTGCGGGGGCAGCCGCAGGCTCGGGTCGGCGGTCCGGGCGGGGCGCGGCCACCGCACCGTACGCCGGAACACGTACCGGGCGTGGGCGAGGCCGTCGCCGTACAGGTCACGGCAGCCGGTGAGGTCCTGGAGGACGAAGTAGAGGTCGGTGCGGGTGAACAGCAGGCACTGGAACGGCAGGGGGAGCAGCGCCAGCAGGAGGGCGGCGGCCAGCAGGCGGTGTGCCGTCGAGCCGGTGTCCGTCACCGCCAGGGCCAGGACCAGGCAGGAGGCGACGGTGAGGTTGAGGGCGATGCCGGAGAGGTAGGCGGTCAGCCGGTGGCGGCGGGGGGCGAGTTCGATGCCGCTGATGTCGGTCTGCATCACGAGGAACTGGAGCCGGGTGCCCAGCCGCATGCGTCCCGGTACGCCGGTCGCGCGGGCGGTGACGAGGTGGGCCAGTTCGTGCGCCAGCAGCAGGACCCACCCGGCGGCGGCTCCGCCGACCAGCACCAGGCTGCCGTGCGGGCTCCACAGCAGGTCACGGTAGTGCGGGACCAGCTCGGGGCGCCGGATCAGGACGGCGACGGCGGAGGCCAGCAGGAGGAGGACCAGGACGGGGAGGGCCGGGTGGAGGGACCAGCGGACGTGGTGGGGGCGCAGCCGGGGCAGGGACGCGCGCGGCGGTTCGGCCTCCGGGACGGGCCGCTCCCCGATCCGCGCCACGAAGCCCAGGGCGGTCAGGTCGCCGACGAACTCCGCGATGCCGAACTCCTCGCCGGTCTCGGCGCGCAGTTCCCGCTCCGTCGCCGCCACGCTCCTTCCCTGGCCGAGGAGTTCCACCGCGCGTGCCCCGGCGGCCGGCAGGGCGACGAAGGTACGGGTCGCGGCGCGGCCGACGATCCACTCGTCCCGGTCCCGGCGCACCGCCAGCTCGTGCAGTTCGACTCGGGTCGAGGGCTCGATCCGGGGACCGTCGTTTTCGGCGGCGGTGCCGGTCATGGGCCGCTGCCCGGTTCCGAGCGGGGCCGCTCGGGAACGGCCGCACCGGGGTCGGCCCGCCCGGAGGACGCCCGCCCGGAGGCGGGGGTATCGGAGACGGCCCGCTCGGCGACGGCCCGCTCGGAGGTGGCCCACGCGGGGACGGTCGGATCGGGGGCGGCCGGATCGGAGGTGGCCCGCGCGCGGACGGCCGCCCGTGCGGGGGCCGTCGTCGGGCGGGGGCCGCAGGCGGGGCAGTCGGGGCGGCGGGGCGTGCGTTGCAGGACCGGGTCGCCGGGGACCATCAGGTTGAGGCCGTACCGGAAACCCGGTTCGGTCCGCGGGATGTCGCACAGCAGCATGTGGGCGGCGTGTGCGAGCAGGCCGCCGGACAGGCCCGCCGTCACGGCGTTGACCGGGTTCCACGGCATCCGGGGTGAGGCGACGTCCTCGTCCTGGCCGGGCGCGAGCCGCAGGTCGCGGCGTTCGATCTCGGCGTCGCGCAGGCACTCCCAGCACGCGCCCCGTCCCGGGGTGAACACCCCGACGCCGACCAGCGGGCCGCGGTAGCCGGCCTCCGCCCACGGCGTGCCGGAGGCGAGACAGACCTGGTTGGCCCAGCGGCGGATCACCGCGGGCCGGTCCGCGGCCAGCAGGAGTACGTCGTAGGCGGGCCCGCCGCCGTGCACTCCGCCGCCGGTCAGCAGGTCCTCCAGGTCGGCGGGGCCGCGGACCTCGCGGCGCTCCGCGGTCACCGTGGTGTCGGAGTTCAGGGCGCGCAGCGCGGCCAGGGCCGCGTCGGCCTTGGGGGTGCCGACGTCCTGTTCGCGGTAGAGGGTCTGCCGGTTGAGGTTGGACAGTTCGACGACGTCGGGGTCGACGCAGTGCAGCCGCCCCACCCCGGAGGCCACCAGGTCGCGCGCGGCGGCTCCGCCGGTGCCGCCGACGCCGATCAGCAGGACCCGGGAGCGGCGCAGGCGCAGTTGCGGTTCCCAGGGGCTCTCCCTGGGCCGCAGGTCCATCCAGCGCAGCAGGGTCATGCCCCGGCCGTAGCGCTCGCGTTCCCGTTCGGACAGCCCGGCGGGCGGCGGGGCGCCGGCGTCCTCCACGTATCCGGCCTCGGTGAGGTCGGACAGGGCGGCCGTGATGTCCGGTGCGGAGAGGCGCAGTTCGGGATGGACGCGGGACACCTCGTCGACGACCTCCGCGGGGCTCCGGCTGCCGTCCAGCGCGCCGACCAGTGTCCAGAGCCATCCGTCGGGGTCCTTGACCTCGGCGCCGATGCCGAAGACGACGCTTCCGATCCTGATGTTCCCCTCGACCGTGCGGTACGCCCGGTGCTCCGGCTTGATCCGCGGTCTCCGCATCGACTGCACCGTCACCTTCGCGCCAATCTCGTCAGCCCCAACTCCCTCAGTGGCAACGCACGTTGACAACAGTGACCCGATGAGCGAACGCTGGCAAGAGCACATCCGATCACCGCACGCCCACCCCACCGAAGGGACACGGTATGCCGAACAAGATCGAGATCCGTCCGCTGGACAAGAAGGAGACCACAGGCGACTCCGGGGGCAACGGCGGTTCCTGACCGGACACGGCCGATGGACCGATATCCCACGGTCGCGGAAGTGACCGAGTCGGCGCGGCGGCTGGTGGACCGGTTCCCCGGAACCGGCCGCCTGCGCCGGGTCGGGACCTCCCGGGCGGGCCGTCCGCTGCTGATGCTGTCCGTCGGGCACGGGCCCCGCCATGTCCTGGTGGTGGGCCGGCCGCACCCCGACGAACCGGTCGGCGGCGCCACGGCGCTGGCGGTGGCGGAGCTGGTGGCCCGCGGTGACGGGCCCTCCCCCGCGACCGATCCCACCTTCGCCACCTGGGACATCCTGCTCTGCCTCGACCCGGACGGCGCCGCGCTGAGCGAGGGCGTCGCCCGTGTGTCCTCCGGCGGCGCCTCCCCCACCCTGGCGGGCTACTACCGCGCGGCCTTCCGTCCGGTGGCGGCGGAGCAGCCCGAGTGGGCGCCGATCGTCGAGCGGCAACTCCCGGAGAGCCAGGCCCTGTTCCAGGTCATCGACGAGGTCCGCCCCTTCCTCCAGTGCTCGCTGCACAGTGTCGACGCGGGCGGCAGCTGGACGCAGTTGACCCGCGACCTCCCCGAACTGGCCGCGCCCTTCGCTAAGTCCGCCCGCGCCTTGGGCGTCCCGCTCCAGCACGGCACCTACGACGCCCTGTACTGGGACAACCCCGCCCCCGGGGTCCATGTGCTGCCCCCGCCGGGCAGCACCGCCCGCCTGGCGGCCGGTTCGGAGAACTTCGAACGGTCCACCTGGTGCGCGCCGGCCCGGTACGGCGGAGCCACCGCGATCATCGAGGTGCCGATGTGGGCGACGGACCTGGCCGACGACACCTCCGCGCACCCGGACGCCGCGCGCGCCCTGCGGAACCTGTCCGGCCTGGTGCGCGAGGGCGGACGGCGGGTGACGGCCGTGTTCGACAAGGCGCGCGGATTCCTGCCGCCCGCCGGGGAGAGCCCCCCGCGCCGGGTGCTGGAGTGGATGGCCGAGGACCTCTACGACCTGGTCGCCGACTCCTGGGCGCCCCTCGCCCGCCGGGCGGCGGACCCCGCCGGGGGCCCCGCGCACCGGCTGACGACGGCCCAGGTCTGCGCCCTCGACGTGGTGGCCCGCCGTCAGCCGCTGCGCGCCGCGGGGCTGTTGCTGCGCCTGCTGGAGGAGGCCGACGACCGGTCCGCCCCGGCGCTCCACCGCGAACTGGAGGAACTCTTCACCACCTGGTGCGCTGAGTTCGAGCAGGCCCTGGACCTGCGCTGGGTCCCCGTCGCCACCCAGGTCGAGCACCAGACCCGCACGGTCGTGGCGGCGGCCGACAGCGCGCTGAGGGCGCTGGGCCACCAGGGGGCCGGGCCGGCCGCCGGACCCCGGGCTCAGGCCAGCTCGTAGAAGCCCTCGCCGTCCAGCCAGCGCGTGGTCAGCGCGTCGCGGGCGACGGTGGCCGCGGCCTCGTGCAGGAGGTAGACCCGCATGGGGAAGGTCCAGTCGTCGGTGGAGGGCAGCACGGGGTCGCCCGGGTGGGCGCGGAACAGCACGTCGTGGAAGCTGTCCAGGGCGCGCAGCTCGGCCAGCCTGGGGTAGGAGGCGAGGGTGCCGCCCCGGGGGGCCACCATGTTGACGATGCGGGCGTGCCGGCCGACCCGGTAGTCCTCGTCGGCGGCGGCCAGGAAGGCGTCCGGCTCGGTGCAGGCGTCGACGGTGAGGTCGAGCTGGCTGCTGCCGAGCGCGGCCGTCACCGGCACATGGACGTCCGCTCCGCACACCCGCGCGCCCGTCTCGACCAGCCGGGGGCCGTCCGGGGTGAGCTTCAGTTCGGTGTGCGCGGGCCCGTGCGCGATGCCGAGGGCGTCCAGCACCCGGAAGGTGTGCTCGACCAGGCTGTCCTGTTCCGGACCGCGCCGGGGCAGCAGTTCGGCGCCGGCGGCCAGTTCGGCGACGCCGTTGGCGCTCAGCGTGTGCATCTTCCAGATGTCGGAGACACGGTGCACGCCGTCCCGGCTGACCGTGTTGACGATGTACTCGTGGCCGACCAGGTACTCCTGGGCGAGCACGGCGTCGTTGGACTGGCCGAGCACGCTCGTGGTGCCGTGCAGGGCCCGGAAGGCCGCCTCGACCTCCGCCGCCCCGGAGCAGTAGTAGACGCCGTCGCTGCCCGCGCTGCTGACCGGCTTCAGCACGACCCGGCCGCCGTCCGTCTTCTCGTACCAGCGCAGCAGTTCGTCCCGGTCGGAGGTGTGGAGCTGCTCCACCGCGGGCAGGCCCGCCGCCCGGACCGTCTCGATCATGCGGTACTTGTCGCGGCGGGCCGGGCTGAGCGCGGTGCCGTTCGACGGCAGCCCGAGCCGCTCGCCGAGGGCGTCCGTCAGGAGCACCGCGCGTTCGACGCCGGCGACGAGGGCGACGGGCCGGTGCGCGCTCAGCGCCCGCAGCGTCTCGTCGAGGTCGCCGTCGTGGACGAGGTGCGCGTCGAAGTCCTCGGGACGGTAACCGCGCGTGTAGTTCGCGGGGATGTCCGGGGTGCTCTGAAGGTGCACGCAGCTGTGGCCGCGGGCGCGGAAGAGCGGTGCGAGACAGCGTGCACTGGCGTAGGCGTCGACGATGACGACCACCGGGGCGCTCGCAGCATTCATGGGTACCTCACGGGTGTGGTGGCTCGGGACGCGGGTCTCAGGCGGCGGGGCTGGTCCGAATGCGTACCCGGGCGGCCGCGGCCTCGGCGCGGTCGACCGCTTCCCCGGCGTCCCGGCCGACGGCGATCACATCGCCGCACAGGCGTTCGGCGGACCAGGTGACCTGCGGTATCACCATGCCGGGCTGCGCCTTCACGCCGAGGGTGACGCCCTCCAGACCGTCCGCGGGCAGGTCGACGTCGGTCACCACGCCCGGCTCGGCGGACAGGAACCGGATCGCCGCGCCGCCGACCGGGGCGGGGACCTCGTTCTTCCAGGGTTCCAGTCCGAGCGGGACCGCGACCGCGGCGCGGACCAGGTCCACTCCGTAGGCGAGCCGGACCAGTTCGGGGATGTTGTCGCCGCCGGCCCGGTTGTGGGACTCGATGACCCGCAGCCCGTCGGCGGTGATCATGATCTCGGTGTGGGAGGGGCCCTCGACCAGGCCGACCGCGTCCAGCAGCCGCCCGGTCAGCTCCGCGATCTCCGCACGGACCCGCTCGTCCACGGTCGCGGGGACGGAGTGGCCCGCCTCCACGAACCCGGAGCCGAGCAGCTTGTCGGTGACGGCGACGACGGTGTGCGCGCCGTCCGCCGAGAAGCCCTCCACGCTCACCTCGCGGCCGGTGAGGAACTCCTCCGCCAGCATCTGCGCGCGCCCGGCGGCTTCGACCAGGGACCAGATCCCGGCGGCGCGGTCCGGACCGTCGACCTTGTGCACATCGCGGCTGCCGCCGAAGTCGAGGGGCTTGACGATGCCGGGCCCGCCGATCTCCGCCAGGAACGCGGCGAGTTCGGCCGCGTCCCGCACGACCCGGAACCGGACCGGGGAGAGGCCCACCTCGGCGAGCCGGGCGCGCATCGCCGCCTTGTCCTTCAACAGCGTCACCGTGCGCAGGGAGTTGCCGCCGAGCGCGAACTCCTCGTTGAGCCGGGCCGCGACGACCAGTCCCAGCTCCGCCGGTGAGAAGAACCGGGCCACGGGCAACCGGGCGTGCAGCGCGCGCCCCGCCTCCAGAACCGCCCGCTGGTCGCCCAGGTCCACCTCGACCACCTCGGCGCACCAACGGCTGGAGACCTCCGGGTCGTACATCCCGGGTTTGGCGAACTGGACGATCTCGCAGCCGAGTTCCGCCGCGGACCTCAGCACGCTCGGGCGCCCGCCCAGCAGGGCAATACGCGGAGCCATCTCTCGTACCTCTCCGATCTGTTCGTGGGGGTGGCCGGCGGCTGCCGGAGCGGTCACTGGCCGAGCAGGGTCACGTTGTCGCCGAAGCGCATCAGCGGGCGGTAGTCGGCGGCGCGGGTGTGCCGCATGGTGCGCAGCATGGCGATGGCGCTGCCCCCCGCGTCGTCGGCCGCGATGATCGAACTGTCGTCGCCGACCAGGGTGGCGGTGATGGTGATGTGCTGCTCGATGTCCTGGAGGTCGGCCTCCAGGAGCGCGTCCCGGGCCAGCGCCACCTCGGGGGCGTTGGCGGCGAGCTTGTCGAAGGAGTCGGTCCACGTCCTGGCCAGGGTGCGCATGGCCTTGCGGAAGGCCTTGTGCTCCGGCTGGGTGCGTCCGGTGAGCGCGGCGGGGACAGCGGGCGGGCTCATGGTGGGCCGGACCTCGGCGTCGTAGCAGGGCGCGGACATGTCGCCGGAGTGCATCATCGCGGCGGTGAAGGCGCGGACGTACACCGCCGCCTCGCGCAGCGCGTCCCGGGCCGCCTCGGTCTCGCCGTCCTTGTTGCGGGCGAGCGCGCGGGTCACCGCCTCGGCGGCGGCGAGGTTGAGCACGAAGTAGAAGTGGTGGGTGATGACCCAGCGGGTCAGCTCGTCCTGGGCGGGCACGACGGGGGCGGGGCCGGCGGGGGTCTCGGGCGAGGCGGGGTCGCGTTCGGCGTCCCGGGGGGCGAGGCCCCGCAGCACCTGGATCACGGAGAGGACCTCGGCGGCCTGCTGGTTCAGCGTCAGGCGCGCGATGCGCAGGTCCGCCAGGGCGCGGGCGAGGACGACGGTGACCTCGGAGACGAGCCGGGCGTCGTCCAGCGGGGCGGTACGGACGCCGAAGTAGTCGTGGTTGGGGACGATCGGGGTGAGCGCCGCGGCGTCCGTCGGTTCCACCTGGGCGAGCGCGGCGAGCCGCTCCGTGGCCGTGACGGCGCTCTCCAGGGCCGCCCGGATCTCCTCCGGGCGGGCGCCCCGCGGGTTCAGCAGTTCGGTGTGCAGGGCCTCCAGGGCGGTCACGGCGTCGTCCAGGGCGGCCTCGACGGGCGCGCACGGCCGGGACCCCGCGCGGACCAGGTTGTTCGCGGGGAGGACGACGAGGGGGAGGTCGGGGCAGGCAGCAGACATGTCGGACACCTCGGTGCGTCGTGGCGTGGAACGGTGGAAGAGGGGGGGCGCCCGGTGCTCGGCCACGCGCCTCGGTGGGCTCGGCCGCGGGCGTGGCCGCGGGCTCGGCCGCGGTCGCGGTAATCGGCCGCGCGCCTCGGTGGGCACGGCCGCGCGCCTCGGTGGGCACGGCCGCGGGCCTCGGTGGGCTCAGCCGCGCGCGTGGCCGCGGGCCTCGTTGAGGAACTGCCCGAGGTAGCCGTCGTGCGGCAGGTACGGGTCCTGCCACCACCGGGCGACCGGGCCCTCGACGACGGTGCGCACACCGGGCAGGGCGAGTGCCTCCTCGACGAGGTCTGCGTCCGCGGTGAGCAGGCCGAGGGCGAGCGAGTCGTCCAGCGGCGCCGTGCCGTCGGACTTCCGCCAGGGCGCCACCCAGGCGCAGGGGAAGGGGAGTTCGGCCCCGAGCGCCGGATGGTCCGGGCGGTCGAGGACGAACACGGCGGGGTGCAGGGCGACGGCCTGCGCGCCCACGGAGGTCAGGGCCCCCTCGGGGAGCCGCGCGGCGACGAGGTCGGGAGCCGGTCCGGCGGCCGCGGCCGCGGCGGCGCGCAGCGCCTCCGCCTCGGGCCGGGGCCGCACCGGCAGCACCGCGCGGGCGTCGGTGACCGGGTGGGCGGGGAGCGCGGCCAGGCGCTCGGCGAGCCGCTCGGCCAGCAGCCGGTGGTCGCCCGAGGTCAGGACGGCGGTCGTGTTGGTGCAGCGGACTCCGCCGTCCCCCGCGATCTCGGCGACGAGATGGTCGAGGAGGGCCTCGTCGGCCTCGGTGTCGACGAGGATCTTGCTGCGTCCCGGCCCGCGCACCAGGACCCGGTCGTTGCCGCGCAGCCGGGCGACGGTGTCCTCGCCGCCGTAGACGAGGGCGAGGTCGCCCGCCTCGGTGAGGGCGTCCGCGGTGGCGTGCCCGCCGGGGAGCAGGGCGACCCAGTCGGGGTGGAGGCCGGCGGCGAGCAGGGCGCGGACCAGGCGCAGCGGGGTGAACGGGTCCCGGCCGCCGGGCCGTACGGCGACGCGGTAGCCCATGGCGATGGCCTGGAGCCAGGCGCCGTGGGTACCGGGGTGGTTGCTCGGCGCGACGACGGAGAGGATCGTGCCGCGGCGTACCCAGCGTGCCGTGGCACCGGCGCCGGCCGGGATCTGGCGGCGGACCGTCTCCCCGAGCGACTGCCCGTCGCGGGCCACGCGCTCCAGCACCCCGCGTGCCACGGAGACGGGCACACCGGAGGCGAGCGCCTGGAGCCGGCAGTACTCCTCGGGGCTCTGGCCGCCGAGGGTCGCCTCGGCGAAGAGCCGGCCGGCCTCGGCGAGCACGGCGAGGCGTTCGGAGAGGTCGAGTTCGGGCGAGCGGCGCATGGCCTTGACCGTCAGCCGGGCCACCAGGGGCGGGACCTCGTGCACGGTCGCCAGGGGTTCGCCGGTGACAGCACGCAGGACGCGGGTGTCGCGGGAGGTGCGTTCCTCCCCGGCGCGCAGCGCGGGAACGGATTCGCGCAGAGCGGGAACGGATAACAGCACGCGATCAACTTCCTTGTGTCCGGGCTCGGTTCGGCGTCTCTCCGGCCGGCCCCGGGCGGACCGGGACCGGCGGTGGAGCGGGTGCGGTCGGGTCAGAACGGCCAGCCGTCGAAGACCACGGCGCGGGCGGGCGCGGCCTCGACGTCGGCGACCTTGATGGGCAGCGCCATCAGCTGGACGACGGGGTTGGTGATGCGGCCGAGGTTCTGGATGTTCTCCAGGATCGGGATGCCGGCGGCGAGCAGGGCGCGGTGCACCTGGCCGCTGCGGTCGTCGGGCCGCTCGGTGATGCAGTCCATGCCGACCAGCACGGTGCCGTTCTCGGCCATCCACTCGGCCGCCGACACGGTGAGGTACGGGGGCTTGTCCCAGTAGTCCTCGCGTCCGAGGTAGCGGTCGGGGTGGTCGGTGCGGATCAGCAGGCGGTCCCCCTCCTGCCACACGTCGCGGACGGCCTTCTCCAGGTCCTCGCCCGTCACCGGTTCCAGGTCGCCCTTGTGGGAGAGGTCCGCGACGACGGCGCGGCCGACGAAGGTGCTCAGCGGCACCTCGTCGATCTTCTCCCGGTCCTCGAAGAAGTGGTACCCGGACTCCACGTGCGTCCCATTGTGGGGAAATATGTCCAGATTGGAGAAGGTCCTCCCGATCCCGGACGGGTCGGAGGCCGGCGTCATGGCGCGCCGAATGTGGAATTTCGGATACCACGGGGCGTCATAGGAGGGCATGCCCTCGGACCAGCCCTGACTAATGTCGATCAGCTCCACACCGCACTCCGTCACCTGGGCGAAATTAATCCCGCCGGGACGACGGGACCGGGGAGAAGGTAGCACGCCGAGGAGAAAACTCCAGAAGAAATATATTGGCTGAACGTTCAACGGAATGGGGATTCTTTAATTCCGGAAAGATGGCCATCCCAATGAGGCGCAATATTGGTTGAGCCTTTACCGATCTCCCCCAGCTTATTACTTTTCCTTTACTGTTGATGCTTAAATTTGTTCCGATTCGCCCCACTTGGGCGGTTGGTCTGCCGTGATACGCACTCTTTACACCTTCAAAACGGTATACGCGCAGGGATACACATTGATGACTAAAGATGCTTGATGTACCTTTTGCGCACTTCATGACGTTCCGCGGCTCTCCAGATTCCCGCTTGCGGGTCGGCGACAGGCTCGGCTACTGTCACCGACGGCTCAATAAGGGAAACGTGCAATTAGCTCATGGAAGGCCAATTCCGTGATCGTGATAATGGATTCGACGGCACCCCGAGAAAGTGCCGACAACGTCGCCGATACCCTTTCGAGAAACGGAATCGAAGCTTTCTTAACGATTCTCGACAAGGCCGCGGTACTCGTTTCGGAGAGCGCCGGCACACCGGAGCTGGCGGCCGCGGTGAGCGACCTCCCGGACGTCGCCCGGGTCCTGCGGGTCCCGGGGCCGCAGCGGCTCACCAGCCGGATCTTCCGCGAGGAGAACACCCGCGTCAGGGTCGGGAAAAACGTTCAGGCCGTTTTCGGCGGGACGGATTTCGTCGTCGTCGCGGGACCCTGCGCGGTGGAAAGCGCCGAACAGATGACCGGAATCGTCGACCTGGTGCAGGCCGCGGGCGCGATCATGCTGCGCGGCGGCGCCTTTAAGCCCCGCACCTCGCCGTACAGCTTCCAGGGGCTCGGACTCGCCGGGCTCGCGCTCCTCGCCGAGCAGCGCCGGCGCACCGGACTGCCGGTGGTCACCGAGGTCGTCACCCCGAAGGACGTCGAGTGCGTCGCCGAGGAGAGCGACATGCTCCAGATCGGCGCGCGCAACATGCAGAACTTCGAGCTGCTGCGCGAGGTCGGCGCGGCGGGCCGGCCCGTCCTGCTCAAGCGGGGCATGTCGGCCACGATCGAGGAGTGGCTGCTGGCCGCCGAGTACCTCCTGCACATGGGCAACGACGACGTCGTCCTGTGCGAACGCGGTATCCGCAGCTACGACCGCAACACCCGGTTCACGCTCGACCTCAGTGCCGTCGCCGAGGCCAAACGCCTCACCCACCTCCCGGTGATCGTCGACCCGAGCCACAGCACGGGGAAGCCGCACCTGGTCGGCCCGATGTCACTGGCCGCTGCCGCCGCCGGCGCCGACGGGCTCATCATCGACGTGCACAACGACGCCCGCGCCGCGCTGTGCGACGGCGCCCAGGCTCTCGACGGCGCCCAGTTCGCCACCGTGATGGACCAGTTGAGCCCGCTCCTGGAAGCCGTGGGCCGCAGGCTCGCACCGACCGCCCACCCCGCCGGTTCCCTCGCCTCGGCCTGACACCCGACTGGAGACCCCAGCATGTCTCGCCCCACCCACGACCCCTTCACCGCGGACCTCGCCCCGGAGGAGTTCGTGCCCGCCGCGATGCGGTGGCACTTCTCACCCGAGACCGGCTCCCCGTTCTGGCTCAAGCGCGCCGACGACCTCGGCTTCGACCCGCTCACCGACATCCGCACCTGGGACGACCTCGACCTCTTCCCCGACGTGAGCGAGGAGTGGCGCGCCGTCCCCGTCGACGACCTCGTACCGGCCGGAACCGCCGCCGAGCCCTGGGAGTTCCAGGTCTTCGACAGCGGCGGCACGACCGGCTCGCCCAAGCGCATCGTGGAGTCCCGCTCCCGCCGCAACGGCGTCCACTGGGTCAGCGAGGTCCTCGCCGAGCACGGTGTACCCGGCCACGGCGCCGGCCACTGGCTGCACATCGGCCCCACCGGGCCGCACATCGTGGGCCGCTCCGTCGGTCTGCTCGCCCAACTGCGCTCCACCTTCTGCCACTACATCGACTTCGACCCCCGCTGGGTCAAGAACTGCGTGCGCGAGGGCCGGGGCGAGGAGGCGGGGCGCTACGTCAAGCACATCCTCGCCCAGGCCGGCGACGTGCTCGCCACCCAGCCCGTCTCCGTGCTCTTCGCCACCCCGCCGGTGCTGGAGGCGCTCTGCGCCGACGACGCCCTCCTCGACCTGGTCCAGCGCAAGGTACGCGGCATCGTCTGGGCCGGCACCAGCGTCAGCCCGGAGACCCTGCGCGCCTTCGAGGAGGACCTCTTCCCCGACGCGGCCGTGGTCGGGCTGTACGGCAACACCATGATGGGCATCGCCCCGCAGCGGCCCCGCGAGAGCGACGACAGCCACCCGTGCGTCTTCGTCCCCTTCCACCCGTACAGCCGGGTGAAGGTCGTCGACCCCGAGCGGCCCACCGAGGAAGTGGCCCACGGGGAGCGCGGACAGGCCCGTATCAGTCTGCTCTCCCGCGACCTGCTGGTTCCCTGGACGCTGGAGCGGGACTCGCTCGTCCGGGTGGCCCCGACCGCGCGCTACCCGCAGGACGGGCTGGCCGACATCCAGGTGCACGCCGGTGACAGCGGGAAGACCGTCATCGAGGGGGTGTACTAGGCATGACCGTGGACACCGCGGCGGCACCCGCCGCGTTCACCCTCACCGCCGACGAGCACACCGACCTCGTGGACGTCTGCCGCGCGGGCGTCGAACGGGCCCGCGCCACCGGGCGCCACGCCCTCGTGAGCTGGGCCCGTCCCTGCGAACTCGCCGATCCCCTCGCGACCTGGGCGGGGGCCCGCACCCGCACCGGACGCTCGCTCTACTGGCGGTCGGCGTGGGACGGCACGACCGTCCTGGCCTTCGGCAGCGCCCACGACCTGCGCGGCACCGGCGCGGGCCGGCTGCCCGCGATCCGCTCGGCGTGGAACGCGCTGGTGCGCGAGACGGTCACCGGCGGTCTGCCCGGCCTGGGCCGAGGGCCGCTCGCCGTCGGCGGTTTCGCTTTCGCCGGACCCTCCGACGCCGGCCCCGGCGCACTCCCCGAGGCCCTGCTCTGGGTCCCCCTGCTGCAACTGCGCCAGTCGGCTCCGGCCGGCGCCGCGGACCCGGCCCCGCCCGGCACGACGGAACTGCGGCTCAACGCCCTGGTGGACGGCAGTGACGACCCCGAACTCCTCGCCCAGTCCCTGACCTTGCGGGCCGAGCGCTGCCTCGCCGCCCGGGACGGCACCGGACCGCGCACCGCGCCCCGCCCGGTCGCCAGCGTCGAGACGCCCGCCGCCGAGGAGTGGAAGGCCCTCGTGCGCCGCGCCACCGACCGGATGCGGGCCGGCGACTTCGAGAAGGTGGTGCTCGCCCGGCGCCTTGACGTCACCGCCGACCGGGACTTCGACGTGCCCGGGGCGGTCCGCCACCTGCTGGAGACGTACGCCGGGACGACCGTGTTCGCGCTCGGCCACGGCAGCACGACGTTCCTCGGCGCGACCCCCGAGTACCTCGTCCGGGTCGAGGACCGGGAGGTCGAGGCGCTCGGCCTGGCCGGCACCACTCCGCGCGGGGCCACCCCCGAGGAGGACCTGACGCTGGAGGGCGAACTGTCCGGCAGCGCGAAGCTCCGGCACGAGCACGAGGTCGTGGTGCGGATGCTGAGCGAGGCGCTCGCCGAGTCCTGTGTCGGCGTCACGGCCGACACCGAGCCGCGGGTGCTGAAGCTGGCCAACGTCCAGCATCTGTCCACCCCGGTGCGGGGCCGGCTGCCCGAGGGCTCGGCGGAGGGAGCCCTCGACCTCGCGGCCCGGCTGCACCCGACACCCGCGCTCGGCGGCCACCCGCGGACCGAGGCGCTGGAGTGGCTGGCCCGCAACGAGGGCTTCGACCGCGGCTGGTACGCCGGGGGCGTCGGCTTCACCGACGGCAGGGGCGACGGCCAGTTCGCCGTGGCCATCCGGTCCGCGCTGGTCCAGGGCGCCTCGGCCGCGCTGTACGCGGGGTGCGGACTTGTCGCCGGGTCCGACCCCGAGACCGAGTACGCGGAGACCTGCGCCAAGCTCCGTCCGATGCGCACCGCTCTCGGCCTCGGCCTCGGCTGATCCACACGGGCCCGGCGCGGTCCTCCCGGCAGGAGGCCGGCGCCGGGCCCCCTTCCCCTTCACGCCATCCGCCCTTCGGCCCACGAGAGAACGGTCACCGTGACCCTGGAGAACATCGTCGTCGTCGGCGGCGGGCTGGCCGGCGCGCACACCGCCGCCGCACTGCGCGCCCGCGGCCACCGAGGCGCGCTCACCCTCGTCGCCGCTGAGCCCCATCCGCCCTACGACCGCCCGCCGCTCACCAAGACGGTGCTGGCCGGTGCGGAGGAGGACACCTCCTTCCCCACCGACTGGGCGGCGCTCGGCGTCGAACTGCGCCTGGGCGAGCGAGCCGAGGCCCTCGACCTGCACGACCACGCCCCGGGCGGCGTCCTGAAGACCTCGGCGGGCGCCCTCGCCTTCGACGGACTGGTCCTCGCCACCGGCGCGGAGCCCGTCCGGCTGCCCGGCACCGGGCGACAGCACCTGGTCCGTACCGTGGACGACGTCCGCGCGCTGCGCCCGCTGCTGCGCCCCGGTATCCGTCTGGCGCTGGTCGGCGCCGGGTGGATCGGCGCCGAGGTCGCCACGGTCGCGGCCGCCCAGGGGTGCCGGGTCACCGTGGTGGAGGCCGGACCCGCCCCGCTCGCCGCGGCGGTGGGCGCCGAGGTCGGCGGCCGGACCGCCCCCTGGTACGCGGCGGCCGGCGTCACCCTGCGCTGCGGCACCGCCGTCACCTCGGTCGACCCCGGTGGACTGCGCCTGGCGGACGGGGAGTTCCTCGCCGCGGACGTGGTGGTCGTGGGCGTCGGCGCCCGGCCCGCGGTCGACTGGCTCACGGACTCCGGGCTGGAGATCGCGCGCGGCGTCGTGGTCGACGAGTCCCTGCGGACCGGGCGCCCCGAGGTGGTGGCGCTCGGCGACTGCGCCGCCTGGTGGTCACCGCGCTACCGGCGGCACATGGTGGTCGAGCACTGGGACACCGCGCTGAAGGCGAGCGAGCAGGCCGCCGCCGCCCTGCTCGGCGAGGACGTCCGCCACGACCCGGTCCCGTACTTCTGGTCGGACCAGTTCGGCCGCACCGTGCAGTACGCGGGCGATCACCGGGACGCGGACCGGACGGTGCTGCGGGGCTCGCCGGAGGACCCCGCCTGGGCCGTGCTGTGGCTGGCGGGCGACCGGCTGTGCGCCGTGCTCGCCGTGGACCGCCCCCGCGACCTGGTGCAGGCGCGGCGCGCCCTCGCCCGGGGCTGCGAGGTCGACCTCCCCGCCGCCACCGACCCCGGCACCGCGCTGCGCGACGCCCTGCGCGCCGCCTGAGAACCACGCCGCCCGCTGTCCGCGCGCCCGGTGACATCCGCGCCGCCTGCGAACCCGGAGAGGACACCCCGCAGATGACCACCACGCACCAACCACCCCGGTTCCGTACGGCACTTGACGGGCTCACCGGCTATCGGCCCGAGGAACCGGCCCGCTCCCCCGACGGCCGTTCCTACGCGCTCGCCGCCAACGAGACACCGTTCGGCCCGCTGCCCGAGGTGGCACGGGCGATCCAGGAGGCGGCCCAGGGCATCAACCGCTACCCGGACAACGGCGGCCGGGCCCTCGCCGCCGAGCTGTCCACCCGCTTCGGACTCGACCCGGAGGGCATCGCGCTCGGCTGCGGTTCGGTCGGCGTCACCCAGCAACTGCTCACCGCAGTCGCCGAACCGGGCGCCGAGATCCTCTACGCCTGGCCGTCCTTCGAGGCGTACCGCCTGCTGACCCGGCTCGCCGGGGCCACCTCCGTCGAGGTGCCCCTGCGCGAGGGCCGGCACGACCTCGCGGCGATGGCGGAACGGATCACCGGACGCACCCGGCTGGTCTTCGTCTGCAACCCCAACAACCCGACCGGCACGGTCGTGGGCGGCGCGGAGTTGGAGGAGTTCCTGGACCGGGTGCCGGCCGACTGCCTGGTCATCCTGGACGAGGCGTACCACGAGTACGTCCGCGACCCCGAGGTCCCCGACGGCCTGACCCTGCTCCCGCGCCACCCCCGGCTCGTCGTCCTGCGCACCTTCTCCAAGGCGTACGGGCTCGCCGGACTGCGCATCGGCTACGCGGCCGGACATCGCGAGGTCATCGGCACCCTGCGCAAGGCGTACCTGCCCTTCAGCGCGGGCAGTGTGGCCCAGGCGGCGGCGATCGCGGCACTGCGCTCGGGGGACGAAGTGGCCAGGAGGACGGACGTCATCACGGCGGAGCGCGCTCGCGTCACCGCCGCGCTCACCGCGCACGGACACCCCGTGACGCCGAGCGAGGCCAACTTCCTGTGGCTGCCGCTCGGCGAGAGCGCCGCCGCGTTCGGGGCGCACTGCGCGAGCGCGGGCGTCTCGGTACGGGCCGTGGCGGGCGCCGGTGTCCGCGTCACCCTCGGTCTGCCCGCCGACAACGACGCCTTCCTCGCGGCCGCCACCGTCTTCCCGCCGACCTGATCTGGCCCGACCCGGGCTGACCCGGGCTTACCTGATCCGACCTGATCCGACCTGACCCGTACCTGTTCGTATGCGAGCGACGAGCCGGCGGCGCCCCGGCTCGCTCTTGGGAGATGTATGTCCTTCCTCCGTCCCCGGTTCCCGGGCGAACGCGCCCTGGTCTCCGGAATCGCCGTGGACGCGGTCGGCTCCGGCATGTACGTGCCGTTCAGCCTGGTGTTCTTCGCCCATGTGACGGGCCTGCCCCTGCCGCTGATCGGCCTGGTCCTCACCGTCACCGGACTCGTCGGCATCGCCGCCGTCCCCCTGGTGGGCATCGTCGTGGACCGGTTCGGCGCCCGGGTCACCCAGATCTCCCTGTACGTCGTGCGCGGTGTCAGCTTCGCCTGCTTCCCGCTCGCCGACACGCTCCCGCTCTTCGTCGTGGTGGCGCTGCTCACCTCGGTCGGCACCCGCGCCTTCCGGCCCGCCCAGGACGCCCGGCTCGCCGAACTCGCCGAGGGCACCGACCGCGACCGGCTCCAGGCGCTCAGCCGCAGTCTGAGCAACGCGGGCCTCGGGGCGGGCACCCTGATCGCGTCCGTGGTCATCGCCACCGCGGGCGACTTCGGCTACACGGTCACCGCCTGGGTCAACGGCGCGAGCTTCCTCGCCGCCGGCTTCCTCGCCTCCCGCACCCCGGCCGCGCCGCCGCGCGCACCGGCAGCGCCGCGGGCCCGCGGCGGCGGCTACCGGGTCGTCGCCAAGGACCGGCCCTTCCTGACCCTGGTCTGCGCCAACCTGCTCGTCGCCCTCGGCTTCTCGGCGCTCACCTCGCTCCTCCCGCTGTACGCGACGGGCTGGCTGGACCTGCCGGAAGGGCTCCTCGGCAGCGCCTTCCTGCTCAACACGGTGGTGTGCGCGACCCTCGGCGTCCCCGTCGCCGCCCTCGCCCGGCGCCGCTTCACCTCCCGGACCCGGGCCGCCGCGGCCGGCGCCGCGCTCTTCGCCGTCGCCTTCCTCGCGCAGGCCGCGCTCGGCACCGTACGCCCGGACGGCGTTCCGCTGCTCATGGCCGGGCTGCTGGGCGCGGTGCTGGTGATGACGGTGGGCGAGATGCTGTACAGCCCGTCCTCCGGTGCGCTGTCGCAGTTCGCCGCGCCGCAGTCGCTGCGCGGCCGCTACCTCGCCACCTACCAGCTGTCCTGGTCGCTGGCGTACGCCCTGGGCCCGACTGTGTTCACCTCGCTGCTCACCGTCGACGGACGGCTGCCCTGGCTGCTGGTGGCGGCGACGGCGGCGCTCGGCGCGCTGCTGATGCTCCGTCTGGAGCGGCGTCTGCCGGCCGACGCGGTCGCCTTCGTCCCCGCGCCCGCACCCGGCAAGCCGGCCTCCACCGCCACCGCCTGACCCCGAATCCGCCACCGCCACCGCCTGACCCCGAATCCGCCACCGCCCGACCCCGCCCCCGGAACCGCCCGACCCCGCCCCCCGCACCACGATATGGAGAGTAGACATGGACCGCGTCACCCTGACCGAGGCATACCTGGCGGAGTTGGAGTCCGCCGGGCTGTCGAGCGAGGAGTTGCTCGGCGGCCTGCCGCAGAACAAGATCCTCAACAGTGACAAGCCGAACGGGATGGGCCTGTGGCTCGCCCGCCCGGTCTTCCTCGGCGGCGAGGAACTCGCCCGGCTCGCCGGGGACCTCGACCATCTGCTGACCGCGCTCGACAGCCTGCCCGAGAAGCTGTTCGGCGGTGACTTCGGCGCCTTCGCGCGCGCCGTCGGGCTGAGCGAACCGCAGGTCGAGGCGGTGCTCCAGAACCGCGGCGAGCGGATGACCCGGCAGAGCCGGGCCGACCTGGTCTGTGACGGCGACGGCTTCAAACTGCTCGAACTCAACATCGGCAGCGCGATCGGCGGCGTGGACAACGTCGACGTCTGCCGGGAGCTCCTGGAGGTCCCGGTCCTCGCCGAGTTCGCCGAGCGGCACGGGCTGACCTTCGTCGACTCGCTGCGCGAGCAGGTGCACAACATCCTCACCGAGACCGGGTTCTCGGCCGGGGACCACCCGGTCGTCGCGCTCACCGAGTGGCCCACGGCCTTCTCCGACGAGCTGCCCTACATGACGCAACTGTGCGAGCGCTGGAACGAGTTGGGCCTCGACGCCACCCCCTGCCACCTCGGTCAGCTGGAGGTGCGCGAGGGCCGGGTGTGGCTCGGGGACCGGCCGGTCGACATCATCGTGCGCACCTTCCTCATCCGGGACGTGACCACCCCCGACGCCCCCGCCCTGACCGGCCCGGTCTTCGACGCCGCCCGCCGCGGCGAGGTGAAGGTCTTCACGCCGCTGGACACCTCCGCCTACGCCAGCAAGGCGGCCCTCTCGCTGCTGTCGGAGGAGGGCAACCGCCATCTGTTCGCGCCCGAGATCCTGGAGAGCCTCGACCGCATCCTGCCCTGGACCCGCCGGGTGCGCCGCGAGGAGGTGACGCTGGAGAGCGGCGAGCGCGTCGACCTCGTCGAGTACGCCCTGACGCACGCGGAGGACCTGGTCCTGAAGCCGACCTCCCTCTCCGGCGGCAAGGGCGTCGTCCTCGGCTGGGCGGAGGACCTCACCCCCGAGGCGTGGCGTGCCCACGTCCTGGCCGCGCTGGACAGCCCGCACGTGCTGCAACGCCGGGTGCGGCCCGCGCAGGAGACCGTCCCGGTGCCGGGCGGCGGGGTGGACCGGTTCCGTCCGGTGTGGGGGATCATCACCGGCGTCAACGGCTTCATCGGCGGCAGCGTCCGGGCCATCCCGTCCGCCGCCGGTGACGTGGTGGTGAACGTCGCCAACGGCGCCCATGTCGGCGCGCTCCTGCACGAGGCGCCCGCCCCGTCCGTCTGACCCGGGGCCCGGCCCCCTCCCCCAGCCCGTCCTTCCCAGGGAGACCACCGTCATGAGAGCAGCCGTATTCCACGGCAGGCGCGACATCCGGGTCCAGGAGTGGCCCGACCCGCCGGCCCCCGGGCCCGGGGAGATCCAGCTCGCCGTGGTGCGCGCGGGCATCTGCGGTACGGACGTGGAGGAGTTCGCCTCCGGCCCGCACCTCATCCCGCTCACCGCGCCGCACTTCGCCAGCGGCCACCAGGGGCCGCTGGTCATCGGCCACGAGATGGTCGGCGAGGTGGTCGCGACCGGCCCCGGCGTCGACACCTTCCGGACGGGGGACCTGGTCGTCCCCGGTTCCGGGGTGTCGTGCGGGCAGTGCCGCTGGTGCCTGCGGGGGCGGACCAACGTCTGCGGGCGCTACTACACGCTGGGCCTGCACGTCGACGGCGGTCTCGCCGAGCGGGTCAACGTCCCGGCGCGGATCAGCCGTTCGGCGGGTGGCCTCGACCCGGACGTCGCCATCATGGCGCAGCCGCTCGCCGTCGCCCTGCGGGCGGTACGCGGCATCGCGCCCGAGCCGGGCCGTACCGTCGTGGTGATCGGCCTGGGCAGCATCGGGGCCCTCGCGGTGGCCGCCTGCGCGGCCAGGGGCGTGGAGACGATCGGCGTCGACGTCACGGCCGGCCGGCTGGAGACGGGGCGCCGGGCCGGTGCCGGGCTGCTCGTCGACGCCTCGCGGGAGGACGCCGCCGCGGTGATCAGGGCGGCCACGGACGGCCACGGCGCGGACGTGGTGATCGAGGCGTCGGGCGCCACGGCCGGTCTCGCGACGGCGATGAACGCGGTGTGCCGGGGCGGGCACGTGCGCCTGGTCGGCCTGCACCGCGACCCCTCACCGCTCGATCTGACGCGGCTCGTGCTGGAGGAGATCACCCTCGACACCTCCAAGGTCCACATCTGCGACCAGGACCTGCCCGAGGCGCTGGCCCTGCTCACCGCGCACCCGGAGATCGCCACGACGGCGCTGGACGACGTGATCCCCCTGGACCGCCTGGTCCCGGACGGCTTCGCCCGAGTCGAACGGGGTGACGTGGCGGGCAAGGTGGTGGTCCGGCCGATGTAGTCGACGCCGGGTGCGAGCGGCCCGCCCGCACCCGGTGACGACGAAGTCCCCGTCCGCGTCGTTCAGTTCGGGCGGGCGCCCAGCAGTTCGTCGATGTCGTTCAGTTCGGGCGGGCGCCCAGCAGTTCGTCGGCGACGGAGGTACGCGCGTACAGCACGGACCGGCCGACCCGGTGCGCGCTGACCAGGCCGGCGTCCCGCATCGCGGTGAGGAACTGGGATACCCCGGCGGGCGAGATACCCGTACGGCGGGCCAGTTCGGTGGTGGAGGCGGGCGCCTCCAGCTCGGTCAGCAACAGGGTGCGCGAACGGCCGAGCACGGCGGCGACCGCGGCGGACCGGGAGGGCGCCGACCGCTCCCACAGCACGCCCACCCCCCGCGCCGGGTAGGCGAGTTGGAGCGGCTCGGCGTCACGGACCACCGTCAGCAGACCCGGTCCGGCGAACACCGACGGGATGAGCAGCAGCCCCGCCCCCTTGGTGGCACGGTTCAGCGTCTCCGGCCGGCGCACCAGGCGCAGCGTGTTGTCGTCCCAACTGACCTTTTCGTGCAGCCCGTTGAACAGGGCTCCCGCGCCGTGCTCGGCGACCTGCCGGGCCCGGTGGAAGACATCGGCGTCCAGAACCGTGCGCATCCGCTGCCAGTACGGCGCGAGCGCCAGCTCCCAGTACTTCTGGATCTCCGCGGCGAGGTCGGCCAGCCGGTCCTCGGGGTCCGCTTCCAGGGAGCGCCGCCGCGCGGAGGGCCCGCCCACGTGCCGCTCCAGATGGTCCAGGTCCCGGCGCACCGTCTCGGCGGCCGATCCCCGTACCGCGTCCAACTCCTCTTCCAGCGTGGGGGCGTGGCCGGCGGGGACGGGGTTGAGGAAGTCCGGGAGGTAGCCGCTCGGGGGGATCAGCGCCGCCAGCCAGCCGCGGTCCAGTTCGGCCGCCGCGAGCCGCGGGCGCACCTGCTCGACCCAGGGGAAGTGGACCGCTGCCGTACGCGCGGAGCGCAGCAGCCGGTAGCTCGTGACGACCTCCCACATGGGTGAGATCGCGAACCGCATCCGAGCCAGGTCGCTGGCCGAGAACTCCATCTCCGCCAGGGCGGATCGCCTCCCGCATTCAGTCACCACTGAATCATTTGTCGGGCTAGCGCGGGGCCGCACATCATGCGGCCATGTTCTCCTCGTACAAGGGCCTGCCCCGCACCGCCTGGGTCATCTTCGGCGGCGTGATCGTGAACCGCCTGGGCTTCATGGTGGTGCCGTTCCTAGTTTATTACCTCGGCTCACGGGACGTCAGTACGTCCCAAACCACCTGGGTCCTGGGCTGTCTTGGCATCGGCACCCTCGTCGGGCCGCTGCTCAGCGGGGTGCTCGCGGACAGTTGGGGCCGCCGCTCGACCATGGTCACCGGGCTGGTGGGCACGGCCGTCGCGCACGGTCTGCTGTTCGCCGCGCCCAACCTGGTGACGCTCGCGCTGGCGGCCTCCGTGCTCAGTGTCTGCGGCACGATGGTCAGCCCCTCCGCCAACGCGCTGCTCGCCGAGTCCGTGGACGCCGAACGCCGTCGCAACGCGTTCTCGCTCGTCTACTGGGCCGTCAACATCGGCAGCGCCGGCGCCGGCATCCTCGGCGGCTTCCTCGCGGAGAACGGCTACTGGCTGCTCTTCACGGTCGACGCGGTCAGTTCCCTCGCCTTCGCGGTGATCGCGGTGAGCCTGCTCCCCGCGGGCAAGCGGTCGACGCCCGCACCGGCCGGGCAGGGCGGGGGCTACGGCGTGGTCCTGCGCGACCCGCTGATGCGCGGGCTGCTGCCGCTGTTCGGCGTCACCCTCGCCATCTACTCCCTGACCGAGGCGGGCCTGCCGCTCGCGATCCGCGACGACGGCCTCTCCCCGAAGGTCCTCGGCGTGATGGCCACCCTCAACGCGGTCCTGGTGGTCGTCCTCCAGCCGCTCGCCACGACCGTCCTCGCCAAGGCCCGCCCGCTCGTCGTGTACGTCTTCGCGGCCGGCCTGATAGCGATCGGTGTCGCGCTCACCGGTATCGCCGACGACATGTGGACCTACGGCGCGACCGTCGCGGTCTGGTCCCTCGGCGAGGCCGCCATCGGCGGCATCCACTCGGCGACGGTCCAGAGCATCGCCCCGGAACACGCGCGGGGCCGCTACCAGGGCGCGTTCCAGTGGCTGTGGGGCTCGTCCCGCTTCCTCGCGCTGACCGTGGGAACGGCCGTCTACGCCCACGCGGGCCCCGCGTACCTGTGGTGGTTCTGCGCGGTGGCGGGCATCCTGGCCCCCCTGGGCGTCCTCGCCCTGGCCCCGGCCATCGACCGGCGCACGGCGGAGATCGAGAAGGCGAAGGCGGAGGAGGCCGAGGGGGCTGCGGCGGTCGCGTCGGACTAGGACCTGACGCCCCCTGCATCCGGCGGTGCGTACGCTCAGTCAGCGTACGCGCACGTTCGGTGGACCGTACGTGTCACCGTCGGCGACCATGGCCGAAGTCGAAGCGGTCGGGCGGCGGGTGGCACAAGGAGGTGTCCGGCGGTGGCTTACGAGAACACGGGGGCGGCGGGCGGCAGCACGGGCGCGGAGGTGTCGGACAGCCTGCGCACCTTCGGCGCGGTCGTCCAGGCCTTACGGGAACACGCGGGCCTGAGCCGAGAGGAGTTCGGCGCGGTCATCGGCTACTCGAAGCACACCGTCGCCTCCGTCGAACAGGGCCGCCGCATGCCCGACCGCGACTTCGTGGAACGAGCCGAACCCGCACTCGGCGACACCGGAGCCCTGCGCAGAGCGGCACCGCACCTCTCCCGACAGGCCGGACTGGCCAGCTGGTTCCGCCAGTGGGCACGGCTGGAGGCACAGGCGGTGACCCTGTGGACGTACGAATGCCGGGTGATTCCCGGCCTGCTCCAGACCGAACGGTACGCGCGAGCGGTGACGGAGAGCGTGCCGCCCGTGAAGGACGAGGAGCAGGTGGCCAAGCAGGTCGCGGCCCGACTGGAACGTCATCAACTCTTCGACCGCAGGCCGCCGATCGCCTTCAGCTTCATCATCGAGCAGGCACTGATCGAGCGGGGCACCGGAGGCCCCGAGGTGACGCGGGAACTGCTGGACAGCCTCCTGGAGAGGTCGTCGCAGTTCAATGTGGAGTTGCAGGTCATGCCGAGCTACCAGCCCGAACACGCGGGCTTCGACGGTCCGTTGATGCTCCTGGAGTCTCCGGACAACCAGTGGTTCGGCTACGCCGAAGGACAGCGTGGCGGGATGCTGATCACGAGCTCCAAAGAGGTCAGCATCATGCTCCAGCGGTATGCGAAACTGCGTTCCCAGGCTCTCAACTCGGACGATTCCAGGAGCCTGCTGAAGCGACTGCGAGGAGCGCTATGAGCAGCATCGACGAACGGGCCTGGTTCAAGAGCAGCTATAGCGGCTCGGACGGCGACGCCTGCGTCGAGGTCGCGACGAGCACCGCGGCGATCCACGTCCGGGACTCCAAGGACCACCGCAGCCCCGAACTCGCCCTCTCCCGCACGGCCTGGCAGGAATTCGTCACCCACACCGCCCGGAGCTGACCGTCGGCGGTGCCGTAGGCCGACCCGCTAGCCGACCCCGGCGGACGCGCCGCCCCTCATGCCCAGGCGTGCCTGCTCCTCCTCGACGATGCGGCGGGCCAGCTCGGTGTCCGAGACGTCGACCGCGTCCGGGGTGGCCTCGGCCACGGCGCTGCGGCGGGCGTAGGCGTCGAACAGGCGGGTCTTGTCCTCCAGCATCCGCACCATGCGTTCGTCCACTCCCCCGGTGGCGAGCAGGCGGTGCACGCGGACCGGCCTGACCTGGCCCATGCGGTGGGCGCGGGCCACCGCCTGGTGCTCGATGGTCGGCTTGATCTGCGGTTCGCAGATGATGACGACCGAGGCGGCCTGCATGTTGAGGCCGACACCGGCCGCCTGGATCTGCGCGACGAGCACGGCCGGCCCGGGGACCCCGGCGAAGTCGTCGACGATCTGCTGCCTGCGCGCGGCGGCGACACTTCCGGTGAGCGGACCGAAGACCGGACCGAGGACCGCGGTGCCGGACGCCGGGCTCTCCTCCAGTGCCGCCTTCACCACACCCAGGACGTCCTTGAAGTAGGAGAAGACCACTGTCTTCTGCCCGTTCTCGCCGGCCTCCTGAACGATCTCGCGGAGCCGGTCCAGCTTGGCCGACTTCTCGGGGCTCAGGTACGCGGCCCGGCGCATCGCCATGAAGTTGCCCGCGCGCACGGCGTCGCGGTACGCCTCCTCGTCCGCCGCGCTCAGCTCCTCCCACTCGTCCGTGTGCTGAAGACTGGGCAGTTCCGTCAGGACGTCCTCCTGGTTGCGCCTGAGATAGACCGGGGCGACGGCCTTGCGGAAGGCGACCGAACCCGCCAGCGCGTCCCGCTCGCCCAAGGAGTCGGCGACCCCCGCGTCGAGCATCCGCACCAGGTTGCGGAACTCCGCGACCCGGTTCTCCATCGGCGTCCCGGTCATGAACAGGCTGCGCTCGCAGCGCTCCGTCCACAGCGCGACCGACTGGGACCGCTTCGTCTTGGGGTTCTTCACCGAGTGAGCCTCGTCGACGACCAGGAGTCCGACCTCCCCGCCCCCGGGCGCCGGAAAACCGCGCAGGGCGTCGAACGTGGTCACCCCCACCCCGCCGCGCCCCTTCCAGTCGGCGAACGCTTCGTGCCGGTCGGGACCGTGCAGCACCGTGACGCGCAGGGCGCTGCGGGCCTCGATCTCCCGGGTCCAGTTCACGAGCACGCTCGCCGGGCAGACGACCATGAAGTGGCTCTGACCCTCGGCGGCCAGGTGGGCCAGCACCGCGATCGCCTGGATGGTCTTGCCCAGGCCCATCTCGTCGCCGAGGATCACCTTGCGCTGCGCGAGCGCGAACCGCGCCCCGAACGCCTGGTAGCCGCGCAGGGAGACCCGGCGGTGCGTGTCGTCGAGGTGCTGGGTGCGCACCCGCTCGGCGATCTCGTCCGGCAGGAAGCCCTCCGCGGCGGCCGCGTCGGGCAGTCTCCCGGAGATCTCGGCGAGCAGGCTGTAGTACTCGGCGGAGCGGAGTTCGAAGTCGACCCAGGCCGCGATGTCGGACGGGGGGCCGCGCAGCAGGTCCACCGATGCCTGGGCGATCAGTTCGGGCAGGCCCGCCCGCTCCGCCTCGTCCGCCAGCGTGCGGATGCCGTCGACCGCCGCGAGGGCGCGGGCCCGCTTCTCCTGGCCGGCCAGCAGCATCCTGAGGCGCCCGGCCGCGGGCCTCGCGTCGGACAGCAGCGGGCCGATCCGTTCCGCCAGGTCCGCGGCCCGGTCCACGGCGCGCCGGGCCTCCGGTCCCGCTTCCACCAGGACGTGCAGGGCCGTGACGAGTGCGGTGGTGCTCGGCTCGGGCCGGTCCACGTCGATGTGGACGGCCACCGTCTCGTGCACGGCCTCGGAGAGCCGGCGGGCCGCGGCGAGCATCTGGTCGACCGTGCGCTGACCCACGCCCGGAATCTGGCGCAGCCGGTACGGGCCGGCGTCGAGGACACGGCCCACCGTGCGCAGGCCGCTCTTCTCCACGCTCCCGAGCCGCAGACGCCCTTCGGTGACGTCCTGGAGCCGGGCGACGGGAATGGCGTCCAACTCCCGTGCGACCGCGGCGTCGTGGATCGGCCTGAGCGCCGCCCGCACCGCATCGACCGCCCGGGTGTGGTCACCGGCCACCGCCAGCGCCGCCTCGTGGAGTCGCGCGCCCCTCGCGACCGTCTCCCGCTCACCCCGCCCCACGTGCCCGCCCCTCTCTCACCGTCCCCGCATCCTCCCACCACGCAGCCCGTCCGGTACGCCGCCCAGGGCGCCGGGGTCGCTCCGGCCCCGCACCCGCCTTCCGCCGCTCACAGCGCCCAGGCGGTCAGGAGATCGCCGGGGCCGTAGGCGGCGTCGAGCCCCGGGCAGTCGACTCCGCTGCGCGAGACCGCCACGACGGGAACAGGACCGTCGGTGAGGGCCGCCCGGTGTCGGTGGAGGGCCGCCAGGTCGTGCCGGTCGAAGGGCGACCTCTCCAGCCACTTGACGGAGCCGACGAAGAGCAACTCCTTGGCGACGGGGGCCCGGTCGGCCCCGACGATGTCGATCTCGACGTCGTTGGTGCGGGTCCAGTAGCCGCCCACCGCGGGGGCCGCGGGCAGCTCGCCGTCGGGCAGGATCCGCGCCAGGGCCTCGCGGACGAGGGGTTCGACGGCCCGTCCGCGCCAGCTGGTCCAGCTCTCCCGGATCCGCGCCAGGGTCAGATCGCCCCGCCCGCGCTCGATCTCCTCCATGGACGGGCCGAGCAGGTGCAGCCAGAACCGCAGATAGGGATCCGCCACCCGGTAGCGACGGTCCTTCGACGGACGGAGCGACACGGGCAGTTCCGCGGCGACGATCCGCTTGTCCGTGAGCGACTCCAGCGCGCGTTGCAGGGGCGTGGCCCCGATACCTCCGGCCGCGCGGGCGATGTTGGTGAAGGTGCGCTCGCCGCTGCCGATGGCCGCCAGGACCCTGCGCGCCTGGGCCTGCGGGGGGAACTCGGCGGCCAGCGAGCGCTCGGCCGACACCAGCAGGGCCGAGACCGGGTCGCTCAGCGCCTCGCCGAGGAAGTCCCAGAGCCCCGCGCCCCGTGGCCACTCCGCGCAGATCAGCGGCAGCCCGCCGGTGACCAGCGCGGCGTCGAAGGCGTCCGGCGGAGCCAGCCCGAGCATCCGCCCCACCTCGGCGGGGTTGAGCGGCCCCAGCACCATCTCCCGGCCGCGCTGGTGGAAGGGGCGCCCATAGCTGTTCAGCGCCTCCATCATCGACAGGTCGGAACCGATGAGGACCAGCAGCACCGGCTTGGTCTCCAGCACCCGGTCCCAGGCCCGCTGGAGCATCCCCTCGAAGGCGCCCTCGGCATCCATCAGATACGGCACCTCGTCGATGACCAGCACGCTCGCCCGGTCGGCGGGCAGCGCCGCGGCCAGCACGTCGAACGCGGCGTCCCAGCTCTCCGGCCGAGCGGCCGCCACCAGCCCCGCCGAAGGCAGCGTGGACGCCTGGGCGTCCCGGGCCAGCCGCGCCAGATCGTCCCTGGGGGACGCCCCGGTCGCCGCGTAGAACAGGAACGGGGCCCCGGAGTGCTCCGCGAACCGTTCGACCAGTCGCGACTTGCCCACCCGGCGCCGCCCGCGCAGCATCACGCACCGCCCGGGCCGCTCCCCACCGACCCCGGCCGCCACCTTCCGCAGCTCCCGCTCCAGCGTCACCAACTCCTGCCGACGCCCCACGAACTCCACCACGCCCGCCGACCTCCCCGCATGACACTAACAATGATGTTACTAACGTTTACGTTAGCATCATGGACGGCAACGCAAAGGGTCCGACCCCTCAGGAGTCGGACCCCAGCAGCGACGCGCCGTCGGCTAGACGTTGAAGCGGAACTCCACCACGTCCCCGTCCTGCATCACGTACTCCTTGCCCTCCATGCGGGCCTTGCCCTTCGCGCGGGCCTCGGCGACCGAGCCGGTTTCCACCAGGTCGGTGAAGGAGATGACCTCCGCCTTGATGAAGCCCTTCTGGAAGTCGGTGTGGATGACACCGGCCGCCTCGGGGGCCGTGGCGCCCTTCTTGATGGTCCAGGCGCGGGATTCCTTGGGGCCGGCCGTGAGGTAGGTCTGGAGGCCGAGGGTGTTGAAGCCGACGCGGGCGAGGGTGGCCAGGCCGGGCTCCTCGGCGCCGACCGACTCCAGCAGCTCCATCGCGTCCTCCTCGTCCAGCTCGGCGAGGTCCTGCTCCAGCTTGGCGTTGAGGAAGATCGCCTCGGCGGGGGCGACCAGCGCGCGCTGCTCGTCCTTGAAGGCGTCGTCGGTCAGCTCGTCCTCGTCGACGTTGAAGACGTAGAGGAACGGCTTCGTCGTGAGCAGGTGCAGGTCGTGCAGCAGCTCGGCGCGCTCGCTGCCCTGGACGATGCCCGCGGAGAACAGGGTGTCGCCCTTCTCCAGGATCTCCTTGGCCTCCTCGACCGCCTTCACCTTCGGGGCGATGTCCTTCTTGATCCGCGAGTCCTTCTGGAGGCGCGGCAGGACCTTCTCGATGGTCTGGAGGTCGGCGAGGATCAGCTCGGTGTTGATCGTCTCGATGTCGTCCTTGGGCGAGACCTTGCCGTCGACGTGGACGACGTTCTCGTCCTTGAAGGCACGGATGACCTGGCAGATCGCGTCCGACTCACGGATGTTGGCCAGGAACTTGTTGCCCAGGCCCTCGCCCTCGCTCGCGCCGCGCACGATGCCCGCGATGTCGACGAAGTCGACGGTCGCCGGGAGCACGCGCTGGGAGGAGAAGATCTCGGCCAGCTTCGTCAGACGCGGGTCCGGGACGCCGACCACCCCGACGTTCGGCTCGATCGTGGCGAACGGGTAGTTGGCCGCCAGCACGTCGTTCTTGGTCAGGGCGTTGAACAGGGTCGACTTGCCGACGTTGGGCAGACCGACGATTCCGATCGTGAGCGACACGTTGTTTCCCGTACGTGAGAGGAGAGGACTGGGGGCGGGTGGGGCCGATCCACCAGTCTACGGCGTGACCCGCCCGGCACCGGCTGCGTATCGAACGCTTGGCCAAGGTGGCCCCCTCGGCGTGTCTGAAGGGCGATTCGGCACATAAACAGACCTAAGTTGGTCCAGTGGAGCAACACAGGACGCGACCTGCCCAGGACCGACCGCGACGCGGCGGCTCCGCCCTGCCTCCGCAGGCGGCCCGCGGGGGCGGCAACACGGCGGCCGGCCGGGGTACGGAGGGCGCCCCGCCCCGTACCGTACGGCCCCGGCGCCCCCAGGCCCAGCGCGACGCCGGACCGCGGCGGCCCGCGGCGGCGCCCCGGCGGCCCACCGCCCCGCTGCCGAAGGCGCTCGGCCGGATGCCCAACCCCCGTCTCACCGGGCTCGGCGTCGGACTGTTCTGCACGGTCCTGATGCTCACGCTCGGTTCCCTGACCGCCCTGCTGTTCGGCTCCTCGCTCACGGTCTACGGCGTGCTGTTCCTGCCCGTGTGCGCGCTGACCGCGCTGTGGGTGCGCCGGGCGGACCTGGTCACCGCGGTCATCATCGTGCCGATCGCCTTCGCGGTCGGGCTGGTCCCGGTCGCCGACGGCGGCAGCGGCACCGGGGACCGGCTGATGAGCCTGTTCACCGCCCTCGCCACCCAGGCCGGGTGGCTGTACGGCGGAACGCTGGTCACGGGCCTGCTGATCATCGCCCGCCGGACGCGGCTGGTGGCCCACCGGGCCGCCGCCCGGCGAGCGGCGGCCGAGCAGCCGGGGCCCGGCGGGACCCCGACCCGCTAGGTCACGGACAGGGCCCAGGACCGGCCTACGACTCCTTCGCCGCCCGCATCGCCGCGCCGACGATGCCCGCGTTGTTCTGGAGCTGGGCGGGGACGATCTCCGCCCTGATGCCCTCGATGTGGGGCAGGAACTTGTTCGCCTTGCGGCTGACGCCGCCGCCGATGACGAAGAGTTCCGGCGAGAACAGCATCTCCACATGGGCGAGATACTTCTGCACCCGGTGCGCCCAGTGCTCCCACGTCAGCTCGTGGTCCTCCCGGGCCTTGCTGGAGGCGCGCTTCTCGGCGTCGTGGCCGTGCAGCTCCAGATGGCCGAGTTCGGTGTTGGGGACCAGGACGCCGTCGACGAACAGGGCGCTGCCGATGCCGGTGCCGAAGGTCAGCAGGATCACCGTGCCGCTGCGGTCCCGTCCGGCGCCGAAGGCGATCTCGGCGACGCCCGCCGCGTCCGCGTCGTTGACGACGGTGACGGGCAGGCCGCCCAGGCGTTCACCGAACAGCGCGCGGGCGTCGGTGTCGATCCAGCTCTTGTCGACGTTGGCCGCCGTACGGATCGTCGATCCGCCGGTCACCACGCCGGGGAAGGTCAGGCCGACCGGTCCCGTCCAGCCGAAGTGGTCGACGACCTCTTTGACGCCGTCGGCCACCGCGTCGGGCGTCGCCGGATGCGGGGTCAGCACCTTGTGACGCTCCTGGGCGAGGTCGCCCCTGTCCAGGTCCACAGGGGCGCCCTTGATGCCCGACCCGCCGATGTCCACGCCGAAGATCTGCATGGCTCCACGTTACGACGGAGGACTGACCGTCACTCCCGGGAGGCGCCCTTGCGCTCCGCGATCAGGGCCGCGGCCTCCTCGCGCAGGTCCCGGCGCAGCTCCTTGGGGAGCGAGAAGGTGATCGACTCCTCGGCGGCCTTCACCAGCTCGACATCGCCGTAGCCGCGCTGGGAGAGCCACTCCAGGACCTCCTCGACGAGGACGTCCGGTACGGACGCGCCGGAGGTGACGCCGACCGTGGTGACGCCCTCCAGCCAGGCCTCGTCGATCTCGCTCGCGAAGTCCACGAGGTAGGCCTCGCGGGAGCCGGCCAGCTTGGCGACCTCGACCAGCCGCACGGAGTTGGAGGAGTTGCGCGAGCCGACCACGATGACCAGCTCGGCCTCGGCGCCCATCTGCTTCACGGCGAGCTGACGGTTCTGCGTGGCGTAGCAGATGTCGTCGCTCGGCGGCGAGATGAGCTGCGGGAACTTCTCCTGGAGGGCGTCGACGGTCTCCATGGTCTCGTCGACGGAGAGGGTGGTCTGCGACAGCCAGACGACCTTGGAGGGGTCGCGGACCTCGACCTTGGCGACGTCCTCGGGGCCGTCGACCAGCTGGATGTGGTCGGGGGCCTCGCCGGAGGTGCCGATGACCTCCTCGTGGCCCTCGTGGCCGATCAGCAGGATGTCGTAGTCCTCGTTGGCGAAGCGGACGGCTTCCTTGTGGACCTTGGTGACGAGCGGGCAGGTGGCGTCGATGGTGGCGAGCTGTCCGCGCCGGGCCTCGTCGTGGACGACGGGGGCCACGCCGTGCGCGGAGAACATCACGATGTTGCCCGGCGGCACCTCCTCCGTCCGCTCGACGAAGACGGCGCCCTTCTTCTCCAGGGTCTGGACGACGTACTTGTTGTGCACGATCTCGTGCCGGACGTAGATCGGAGCCCCGTACTGCTCCAGGGCTTTCTCGACGGCGATCACGGCGCGGTCCACACCCGCGCAGTAGCCCCGGGGGGCGGCGAGCAGGACACGGCGGCCAGGCGAAGCAGTCATGCGTCCCATCGTAAGGCCGCGTTCGGCGGCCCGAAGATCGCGTCGGGGACGACCACTCAGGACGATGGCGGCATGTCCGACATTGGTACGGCGTCCGCTACGCCCGCCCCGGAGGGCCGCCGCGGGGTGGCGGGCCGGGCGGGGGTGAGTCGGGTGCCCGTGCCCGGGGGACGGTTCCGGGCACGTCAGGGGGCGGTTCGATGTCGGTGGGGGCGGATACGCTCACCGGCATGGCGCTCAACACGTCCGCGGAATCGCCGCTGCCCGTCGGTGAGGTGTCGCGGCTCATCGGAGGGTGGATCGACCGGCTCGGGGCCGTGTGGGTGGAGGGGCAGATCACCCAGCTCTCGCGGCGGCCGGGCGCCGGCGTGGTGTTCCTGACGCTGCGGGACCCCTCGTACGACATCTCGGTGAGCGTGACCTGCTACCGGCAGGTCTTCGACGCGGTCGCGGACGTGGTGAGCGAGGGCGCCCGGGTCGTCGTGCTGGCGAAGCCGGAGTGGTACGCCCCGCGCGGGCAGTTGTCGCTGCGGGCCGCCGAGATCAAGCCGGTCGGCGTGGGCGAGCTGCTCGCGCGGCTGGAGCAGCTGAAGAAGGCGCTGGCCGCGGAGGGGCTGTTCGCACCGGAGCGGAAGAAGGCACTGCCGTTCCTGCCGCAGTTGGTCGGCCTGGTGTGCGGGCGGGCCTCCGCCGCCGAGCGGGACGTGCTGGAGAACGCCCGGCACCGCTGGCCCGCCGTCCGCTTCGAGGTGCGCAACGTCCCCGTGCAGGGCGTGCACGCGGTGCCGCAGGTGGTGCAGGCGGTGAAGGAGCTCGACGCGATGGACGACGTCGACGTGATCATCGTGGCGCGCGGCGGCGGCAGCGTGGAGGACCTCCTGCCGTTCTCGGACGAGCAGCTGGTGCGGACGGTCGCCGCGTGCCGTACACCGGTGGTCTCCGCGATCGGGCACGAGCCGGACAACCCGCTGCTGGACCACGTCGCCGATCTGCGCGCCTCCACGCCCACCGACGCCGCCAAGAAGGTCGTGCCGGACGTGGGCGAGGAGTACGAGCGGGTCCGGATGCTGCGCGACCGGGCCCGGCGCTGTGTGCGGGCGGTCGTCGAGCGGGAGGAGCGCGGGCTCGCCCACGCCCTGGCCCGGCCGTCGATGGAGGACCCGCACCGGATGATCGACGAGCGCGCCGACCAGGTCGCGGCCGTCCTGGAGCGGGGCCGCCGCACCCTCGGCCATCTCCTGGACCGCGCCGACTCGGAGCTGACGCACACGCACGCGCGCGTGGTGGCCCTCTCCCCGGCGGCGACCCTGAAGCGCGGTTACGCCGTGCTCCAGCGGGCCGACGGGCATGTGGTGCGCGATCCGGACGAGGTGAGCGGCGACGAGGTGCTGCGGGCGCGGGTCGCCGAGGGTGAGTTCAGTGTCAGAGTCGATTCTTAGGGTGAGGGCATGACCGGCAAGGTGGATGAGGCGCTCGGCTACGAGCAGGCGCGGGACGAGCTGATCGAGGTCGTACGGCGGCTGGAGGCCGGCGGTACGACGCTGGAGGAGTCGCTCGCGCTGTGGGAGCGCGGGGAGGAGCTCGCGAAGGTGTGCCGGCGCTGGCTGGACGGCGCGCGGGCCCGGCTGGACGCGGCACTCGCCGAGGAGGGGGCGCGGGAGGAGGCCGAGGGCGAGGAGTAGCGCCCCCTTCGCCTTCGGCGCTCCGTCAGCCGCCGCACGGGGCCCGGTGGTCCGCCCTGTGAAGCGGATCACCATACTCCAGTTTTTGTTGAACATTGAACATCACTCGCCTATGGTCGTGATGTCAGCCGATCCGGCACCCCGGATCCGACGCACACCCCGAGAAGGTTCACGCATGTCTCTCGTTCTTGACCCCGCCGCCCAGGACCTGCTGTTCCGCGAGGCCCGCACCGCGAACACCTTCACCGACGAGCCGGTGACCGAGGAGCAGGTGCAGGCGATCTACGAGCTGGTCAAGTTCGGCCCGACCGCCTTCAACCAGTCGCCGCTGCGCGTCACCCTGGTCCGCTCCCCCGAGGCCCGCGAGCGCCTGGTGCGGCACATGGCCGAGGGCAACCAGGCCAAGACCGCCACCGCCCCGCTGGTCGCGATCCTCTCCGCGGACAACGAGTTCCACGAGGAGCTGCCGCAACTCCTGCCGCACTTCCCGCAGGCCAAGGACGCCTTCTTCAGCGAGCGCCCGGTCCGCGAGGGCTCCGCCACGCTGAACGCCGCCCTCCAGGCCGCGTACTTCATCATCGGCGTCCGCGCCGCCGGCCTGGCCGCCGGGCCGATGACCGGCCTGGACTTCGAGGGCCTGCGCAAGGAGTTCCTGGACGACGACCACACCCCGCTGATGGTCGTCAACATCGGCAGGCCGGGCGAGGACGCCTGGTTCCCGCGCTCCCCGCGCCTGGCGTACGACGAGGTCATCACCACCGTCTGAGCCCTCGCACGGACATGACGAAGGCCCCTGGCTCGATCGCCGGGGGCCTTCGTCATGTCCGCGTGGACGGGTGAGGGCCTCACTCCGTCCTGAGCGCGCCCGCCATCTCCGCGAGCTGCCCGAACGAGCCCGTGCCCGCGACCACGGTCGTGGAGCCGTCCGCCTTCAGCACCAGGGCGTCGTAGCGGCCGCCCGCGTAGCGGGTCCAGGTCTCGCCGCCGATCTCCTGGGTCGCCCTGGTCTCCTTGGCGCCCTGGGTGGCCTCGTCGATGAAGACCTTCGTCTTCTCGTGAGCGGACTGCTCGACCTGGACGTACTCCCCGTCGGGAGCGTGGTAGCCGAGGTGCCACAGGTCGGCCTCGTCGCCCCGGAACCGCACCGAGGTCGCCTTCCACTCCTGGGCCAGGCCCTCGGGGGCGGCCACCGGGTACGACGCCGCGCGCCGGGCCGTGAGCAGCTCGACCCGGTAGTCGACCCGGGGGACGTCAGGAGCGGAGTCGTCGTGCGGAATGAAGACGTAGACGACTCCCGCCGCGAGGATGGTCACCGCGAGGGAGAGGACCATGTTCCGGACCGACTGCTTCTTAGCGTTCGTACCTGCCACGCCCCCTATCGTCGCAGGTGCCCCGGTCCGCTCATCCGTGGGGCCCCCTGCTCATTTTGTCGACCTGACGATAGAGTCTGGGCCACACCCTCATCCGGCCGTCGTCGTATCAGAAAGGTGCGCTCCGATGACCGAAAATCATCATCTGCCGTCCGAACTCGATGTCCCCTCCGAGGCTCCCGACCGCAACCTGGCCCTGGAGCTCGTCCGGGTCACCGAGGCGGCCGCCATGGCCGCGGGCCGCTGGGTCGGGCGCGGCGACAAGATCGGCGCCGACGGTGCCGCCGTGCGCGCGATGCGGACCCTCGTCTCGACCGTGTCGATGAACGGCGTCGTCGTCATCGGCGAGGGCGAGAAGGACGAGGCGCCGATGCTCTTCAACGGGGAGCGGGTCGGCGACGGCACCGGCCCCGAGGTGGACATCGCCGTCGACCCGATCGACGGCACCACGCTGACCGCCAAGGGCATGCCCAACGCCATCGCGGTCCTGGCGGCCACCGAGCGCGGGGCGATGTTCGACCCGTCCGCCGTCTTCTACATGGACAAGCTGGTCACCGGCCCCGAGGCCGCCGACTTCGTCGACATCGACGCCCCGGTCTCGGTGAACATCCGCCGGGTCGCCAAGGCCAAGCGCGTCACGCCCGAGGACGTCACCGTCGTCATCCTCGACCGGCCCCGCCACGAGGGCATCATCAAGGAGATCCGGGAGGCCGGCGCGCGCATCAAGCTGATCTCCGACGGCGACGTCGCCGGATCGATCTACGCGCTGCGCGAGGGCACCGGCGTCGACCTGCTGCTCGGCATCGGCGGTACGCCGGAGGGCATCATCTCGGCCTGTGCCGTGAAGTGCCTCGGCGGCACGATCCAGGGCAAGCTGTGGCCGAAGGACGACGAGGAGCGGGCCCGCGCGGTCGACGCCGGGCACGACCTGGACAAGGTGCTGACCACCGAGGACCTGGTCACCGGCGAGAACGTGTTCTTCGTGGCGACCGGCATCACCGACGGCGAGCTGCTGCGGGGCGTGCGCTACCGCTCGGAGACGGCGCTCACCGAATCGATCGTGATGCGCTCGAAGTCGGGGACGGTCCGCCGGATCGACTCCGAGCACCGGCTGAGCAAGCTGCGGGCCTACAGCGCGATCGACTTCGACCGGGCCAAGTAGCGCCCCTGCCACGGGGGCCGCGGTGCGGCGCGGCAGAGGAGTGGGGCGCCCCCGGTGCGGTGGGGGCGCCCTTTTCCCTGTTGGTGGGAGCCGTCGGGTCCTCGGCTCAGCCGGCCTGCGCTATGCGGTCGGCCGACCTGGCCGCCTTCTTCAGCTCCACGTCCCGGCGCCGCCGCCGGGCGAGGACGACCCGGCGCTCGGCCGCGGTCAGGCCGCCCCAGACGCCGTACGGCTCGGGCTGGAGCAGGGCGTGCTCGCGGCACTCGACCATGACCGGACAGCGGGCGCAGACCCGCTTGGCCGCCTCCTCGCGGGAGAGCCGTGCCGCTGTGGGCTCCTTGGAGGGGGCGAAGAACAGGCCGGCCTCGTCGCGTCGGCACACCGCCTCGGTGTGCCACGGGGCTTCTTGGTCCCTGTCTCGCACCGGCTCCCGCTGGGCCGGAACGGCGGCTACCTGCAGGGACGAATGCGGCGGTTGCAGCACGGTCTACTCCTGACGACGGCTTCGCGAGCGAGAGACGATGCAGCAAGGTCTACCCGCTGTACGCGTGCCTATGCAGTCAGTTCCGAACCGCCGGCCCACGGGACCGCGGAGCGGACGGACGGGCGGACCGGCCGCCCTCGCCCCGGCTCCGGTTCGCGACCGTCAACGGCCCAGGTGCTTGCGCAAACTCCGGTCGACCTTGTCGTGGACCCGGTCGAGGATGTCCGCCACCAGCTTGCCGCGCCGGGCCCGGCCCTCGACGCTCCCCAGCACGGCCCACCCGTCCACGTAGACCACCGGCGCCGCAGGGTCCTCCGCGTCCAGGCTGTCCACCTCGAAGCTGCCGAGGACACCGCCGCCGGCGCCGCGCAGCGACACGTTCTCCGGGACGCGCACCTCGACACTGCCGAAGACCGCGAACGCCTTGATGACGACCTGCTGGTACTCGAAGATCGCCTCGCTGAGGTCGATCTCGACACTGCCGAAGACGGCGTACGCGTGGATCCGGCGCCCGGCGCGCCGGCGTCCTCTGCGGACGGCGCTGCTGAAGACGGCCACGGCGTGGTCGTCGGGGTCGTCGGGGAGGTTGCCGGGGCGGTTCGGGACGGAGGTGTGGGTCGGCCCGGTGCGGGGGGCGTGCGCCGCGGGCAGGTCCTTGATGAAGACCTCCAGCTCGCCCACCGTCTTGGCGTTCAGCACCCCCTCGACCCGCTCACCGTGCTCGTCGGGGGTGAGGCGCCCCTCGGCGAGGGCCTCGCGCAGGATGTCGGCGATCCGGTCGCGGTCGGCGTCGGAGGCGCGCAGGTCGGCGGAGGAGGCGGTGGTGGGCGCGGTCTGCTTCTGAAGGTCCACGACAGCAGCGTACCCAAACACGATAGATCGCGATAGCCCCCGCCGGCCCGAGCCCCGCTCGAACTGAGCCTTACCTCACAAGCCCGGCGCGGACGGCAGGTTCTACGCTGGTGGGCGCTGCCCAATGGAGGGCGGTCGCCGCATCAGTCGAGTGAGGAATGGCATCGATGCCTGAGTTCGCGTACACCGACCTGCTCCCCATGGGAGAGGACACCACCCCCTACCGGCTGGTGACCTCCGAGGGTGTCTCCACCTTCGAGGCCGACGGGCGGACGTTCCTCAAGGTCGAGCCGGAGGCGCTGCGCAAGCTCGCCGCGGAGGCCATCCACGACATCCAGCACTATCTGCGCCCGGCCCACCTCGCCCAGCTCCGCCGGATCATCGACGATCCCGAGGCGTCGAGCAACGACAAGTTCGTGGCGCTGGACCTGCTGAAGAACGCGAACATCGCGGCCGCGGGCGTCCTGCCGATGTGCCAGGACACCGGCACCGCGATCGTCATGGGCAAGCGCGGACAGAACGTGCTGACCGAGGGCGGCGACGAGGCGGCCCTGAGCCGCGGCATCTACGACGCCTACCTCAACCTCAACCTGCGCTACTCGCAGATGGCTCCGCTCACCATGTGGGAGGAGAAGAACACCGGCTCCAACCTGCCCGCGCAGATCGAGCTGTACGCCACCGACGGCGGCGCCTACAAGTTCCTCTTCATGGCCAAGGGCGGCGGCTCCGCCAACAAGTCCTTCCTCTACCAGGAGACCAAGGCCGTCCTGAACGAGGCCTCCATGATGAAGTTCCTGGAGGAGAAGATCCGTTCGCTCGGTACGGCCGCCTGCCCGCCGTACCACCTGGCGATCGTCGTCGGCGGCACCTCCGCCGAGTACGCGCTGAAGACGGCCAAGTACGCCTCCGCGCACTACCTCGACGAGATCCCCGCCGAGGGCTCCCCGCTCGGCCACGGCTTCCGGGACAAGGAGCTGGAGGAGAAGGTCTTCGAGCTGACGCAGAAGATCGGCATCGGCGCCCAGTTCGGCGGCAAGTACTTCTGCCACGACGTGCGGGTCGTGCGGCTGCCGCGGCACGGCGCGTCCTGCCCGGTCGCCCTCGCCGTCTCCTGCTCGGCCGACCGGCAGGCCGTCGCGAAGATCACCGCCGAGGGCGTCTTCCTGGAGCAGCTGGAGACCGACCCGGCCCGGTTCCTGCCGGACACGACCGACGAGCACCTCGCCGCGGGCGACGACGACGTGGTGCAGATCGACCTGAACCAGCCGATGGAGACGATCCTCGCCGAGCTGACCAAGTACCCGGTCAAGACCCGGCTCTCCCTCACCGGCCCGCTGGTCGTGGCCCGTGACATCGCGCACGCCAAGATCAAGGAGCGGCTGGACGCGGGCGAGGAGATGCCGCAGTACCTCAAGGACCACCCGGTGTACTACGCCGGTCCGGCGAAGACGCCCGAGGGGTACGCCTCCGGCTCCTTCGGCCCGACCACGGCCGGCCGCATGGACTCCTACGTCGAGCAGTTCCAGGCGGCGGGGGGCTCCAAGGTGATGCTCGCCAAGGGCAACCGGAGCAAGCAGGTCACGGACGCGTGCGGGGCCCACGGGGGCTTCTACCTCGGGTCGATCGGCGGTCCTGCGGCCCGGCTCGCCCAGGACTGCATCAAGAAGGTCGAGGTCGTCGAGTACGAGGAGCTCGGCATGGAGGCGGTCTGGAAGATCGAGGTCGAGGACTTCCCGGCGTTCGTCGTGGTCGACGACAAGGGGAACGACTTCTTCCAGGATCCGGCTCCGGCGCCTACGTTCACCTCCATTCCGGTGCGGGGGCCTGGGCTGGTGTAGTGCCGCGGGGGCGGGCGGGGGTGGGTTTTCGCCCCCGCCGCCCCTTCCCTTCCCGTCCCTGGGGGCTGTGCCCCCAGACCCCCCTTCGGCCCCTAAAGGGCCTTGTCCTCAAACGCCGGACGGGCTGAGAGATCACCCCGGACGGGCTGAATGAGACCCGTCCCGGAACATCCGGGACCCGTCGGTCGCTGTATCGGGTATGAGCGACGACTATCGCATCGAGCACGATTCCATGGGTGAGGTCCGGGTTCCCGTGGGCGCCAAGTGGCGGGCGCAGACGCAGCGGGCCGTGGAGAACTTCCCCGTCTCCGGGCAGCGGATCGAGCGGGCGCACATCGAGGCGCTGGCTCGGATCAAGGGCGCCGCGGCGAAGGTGAACGCGGAGCTGGGCGTGCTCGACAAGGACGTGGCCGCCGCCATCCAGGAGGCCGCCGCGGAGGTCGCCGAGGGCCGGTGGGACGAGCACTTCCCGGTGGATGTCTTCCAGACCGGTTCCGGCACCTCGTCCAACATGAACACCAACGAGGTCATCGCGACCCTCGCGAGCGAGCGGCTCGGCCGGGACGTGCACCCCAACGACCACGTCAACGCCTCGCAGTCCTCCAACGACGTCTTCCCCTCCTCCATCCACATCGCCGCCACCGCCGCCGTCACCCGCGACCTGATCCCGGCCCTGGGCCACCTGGCCGCCTCCCTCCAGCGCAAGGCGGAGGAGTTCTCGGACGTGGTGAAGTCCGGGCGTACGCATCTGATGGACGCCACGCCCGTCACCCTGGGGCAGGAGTTCGGCGGGTACGCGGCCCAGGTGCGGTACGGCGTGGAGCGGCTGGACGCCTCACTGCCCCGGCTCGCCGAGCTGCCGCTGGGCGGCACGGCGGTGGGCACCGGGATCAACACCCCGCCCGGGTTCTCCGCGGCCGTCATCGAGGAGGTGGCGCGGGCCACCGGGCTGCCGCTCACCGAGGCCCGGGACCACTTCGAGGCGCAGGGCGCCCGGGACGGGATCGTCGAGGTCAGCGGGCAGCTGCGGACGATCGCGGTGGGGCTCACGAAGATCGCGAACGATCTGCGGTGGATGGCCTCGGGGCCGCGCACCGGGCTGGCGGAGATCTCGCTGCCCGATCTGCAGCCCGGCTCCTCGATCATGCCCGGCAAGGTCAATCCGGTCGTCCCGGAGGCCGTGCTGATGGTCGCCGCGCAGGTCGTCGGGAACGACGCCACCGTGGCGACCGCGGGCGCCGCCGGCAACTTCGAGCTGAACGTGATGCTGCCGGTCATCGCCAAGAACGTGCTGGAGTCCGTGCGGCTGCTCGCGAACGTCTCCCGGCTGCTCGCCGACCGCACGGTCGACGGCATCGTCGCCCACCGCGAGCGGGCCCGCGAGTACGCCGAGTCGTCACCCTCCGTGGTCACCCCGCTCAACAGGTACATCGGGTACGAGGAGGCGGCGAAGGTCGCCAAGAAGGCGCTCGCGGAACGCCGGACCATCCGTCAAGTCGTGCTGGAGGGCGGATATGTGGAACGCGGCGACCTCACCCTCGCTGAGCTGGACGAAGCCCTGGATGTCCTGCGGATGACACGGCCGTGACGTTTTCCGTCGCGACCGCGAACCGTGACGTTCGCCGCAGCGTCGTCCGGGGGTGACACCTAATATCTGTGCATGGCAGACGGCGGAGCGATGACGACGACGGAAGCGGGCGGATCCACGACCTACTGGGCGCCCGGGAGTCACATCCTGTGGCGGTACCGGCAGAACGCCGGTGCGCGCTTCCACATCGTGCGCCCGGTCACGGTGGTGCGCGACGACGCCGATCTGCTCGCCGTGTGGCTCGCGCCGGGCACCGAGTGCCTCAAGCCCACCCTCGCCGACGGCACCCCCGTCCACCAGGAGCCGCTGCGGTCGCGCTACACCAAGCCCCGCACGGTGCAGCGCGACCGCTGGTTCGGCACCGGGGTACTGAAACTGGCCAGACCCGGTGAGCCCTGGTCGGTGTGGCTGTTCTGGGAGCCGGGCTGGCGGTTCAAGAACTGGTACGTGAACCTGGAGGAACCGCTGGCCCGTTGGGCCGGCGGGGTGGACTCCGAGGACCACTTCCTGGACATCTGCGTCTACCCGGACCGCAGTTGGGGCTGGCGGGACGAGGACGAGTTCGCGCAGGCCCAGCAGGACGGCCTGATGTCGGCACCGGCGGCCGAACGGGTGCGGGAGGCGGGCCGGGCCGCCGTGGAGACGATCCGCGCCTGGGGGCCGCCTTTCTCGGACGGCTGGCAGCACTGGCGCCCGGACCCGTCCTGGGCTGTACCGTCTCTGCCGGAGGACTTGGACCGTACGCCCGCGCACGTGTCCTCATGAGACCCTTGATGCGCCCCCGGGCAGGAAACGTAGGATCGTCCTCCGCAAGAGCGCGCGGTGGCAACGACCGGAGCGCGTACTGGGCTTGACCGATCGTCACCGAGGGGCGGCAGGACGTGAGCGAGGGGTACGAGGGCAACACCGGTACGGGCGGCGCACAGCCCGCCGGCGGCACAGGAACAGCCTCTGACCACGCGGGAATCCCGTTCCCCGGGCACGTATTGCGGGTATCGGGACTTCGGCGGGACGAACCACACGGCCCGGACGGATGGATGCGACACGCGTGACGGAGCAGCCGACCTCCTTCGAGCGCCCCCCGGGCGCCGACCCCGCGGACGCACGCGGGGGGCTTCTGCGCGCCCCGAGTCCCTCCCGCGCTTCCGCCGGCGCCGCGTTACCCCCGCAGGCGCGTACCGGCGAACCGCCCTCCATCCCGGGCACGACCGCACCGTCCGGCAACGACAAGGCCCTCGTGAGCAACGGTCCCGAGCATGCGCAGCCCTCCTCCGCCACGGAGGCGGACACCCACCGTCCCCGGCCGGTCCCGGAGGCCATTCCGGCCCAGCCGGGCACCGACCAGGACCCGGCGGCCGCCGGTCAGGAGCGGCGCACCGGGCAGTCCCTGACACCGGGTCGGCCCACGCCGATGCGCCGGGACGGCGACCGGCTGCGGTTCGTGGGTGCCGCGACCCGGCGGATCGCCCGCGGCCTCGATCTCGACGAGATCGTGATGGGCCTGTGCCGGGCCACCGTGCCGACGTTCTCCGACGCGATCCTGGTCTACCTGCGCGATCCGCTGCCGGTCGGCGACGAGCGGCCCACCGGACCGGTCGTGCTGCGGCTGCGCCGCACCGACCGGATACCCGAGGACCGGGACACGGAGAGCGGCTTCCTGCCCGCGCAGGGCGTGCCGGAGCCGACCGAGCTGGCCGAACTGTCCGCCGTCACCGCCGAGTTGTGCGAGGTACAGCCGGGCGGCGCGCTCGCCGAGGTGCTGCGCGGGGTCCGTCCGGTGTTCGCCGACGCGCCCGCTGCCCGCGCCGCGCTGCCCGAACTCCTCGGCAGCGACGGGGAGTCGGTGGTGCCCGAGGGGCAGCGCGCGATCCTCGCGCCGCTGCGCGGCCGGCGCCGGGTGATCGGCGCGGCCCTGTTCCTGCGCCGCCCGGAGCGCATCGCCTTCGAGGCGGACGACCTCCTGGTCGCCGCCCAGCTCGCCACGCACAGCGCCCTCGGCATCGACAAGGCGGTCCTGTACGGCCGTGAGGCGTACATCGCGGACGAGTTGCAGCGGACCATGCTGCCCGAGAACCTGCCCCGGCCGACCGGGGTCCGGCTCGCGTCCCGTTATCTCCCGGCCGCGGAGACCGCGCGGGTCGGCGGCGACTGGTACGACGCGATCCCGCTGCCGGGCAGCCGGGTGGCGCTGGTGGTGGGCGACGTGATGGGCCACTCCATGACGTCCGCCGCGATCATGGGGCAGCTGCGCACGACCGCCCAGACCCTCGCCGGCCTGGATCTGCCGCCGCAGGAGGTGCTGCACCACCTCGACGAGCAGGCCCAGCGGCTCGGCACCGACCGCATGGCGACCTGCCTGTACGCCGTCTACGACCCGGTCTCGCACCGGATCACGATCGCCAACGCCGGCCACCCGCCGCCCGTGCTGCTGCACCTGGGCGGCCGGGCCGAGGTGCTGCGGGTGCCGCCGGGCGCCCCGATCGGCGTCGGCGGTGTCGACTTCGAGGCGGTGGAACTGGACGCGCCCGCCGGGGCCACGCTGCTGCTGTACACCGACGGGCTGGTGGAGTCGCGGCTGCGGGACGTGTGGACCGGGATAGAGCAGCTGCGGGAGAAGCTCGCCGCGACCGCCCAGCTCACCGGCCCGGACCATCCGCCGCCGCTGGAGGCGCTCTGCGACGAGGTGCTCGACATGCTCGGGCCGGGCGACCGGGACGACGACATCGCGCTGCTCGCCGCGCGGTTCGACGGGATCGCGCCGAGCGACGTCGCCTACTGGTTCCTGGAACCGGAGGACGCGGCCCCGGGCCGGGCCCGGAAGCTGGCCCGGCGGGCGCTGTCGCGCTGGGGCCTGGAGGAACTCACCGACTCGGTGGAGCTGCTGGTGAGCGAGGTCGTCACCAACGCGGTGCGGTACGCCTCCCGGCCGGTCACGCTGCGTCTGTTGAGGACCGATGTGCTGCGGTGCGAAGTCGGCGACGACGTACCGCAGTTGCCTCGGCTGCGGCAGGCCAGGGCGACGGACGAGGGCGGCCGTGGGCTGTACCTGGTGAACCGGCTCGCCCGGCGGTGGGGAGCCACCCGCCTGAGCACCGGCAAGGTCGTCTGGTTCGAGCTGAACCACGGCTGACCGCACCGCGCGGCGACAACGGGACGAAGAGGAAGGGCGCCCGGTGATCACCGGGCGCCCTTCGGCTATCTCTCCTCGTCCGGTTCGACCGGGTCCTCCGGGATGTCGTCCGTGGGAGGTGTCGTCGTCGGCGCCTCGGTGGTCGGCTCCTCCGTCGGCTCCCCGGTCGTCGGGGTGTCGGTGGGCGTCTCGGTGGGCGTCTCGGTCGGGGCCTCGGTCGTCGGGGCCTGGGTGGTCGGCTCCTCGGACGGCGTCTCGGACGGCTCCTTCGTCTTCGTCGGCGTCCAGGTCGGCTCCACCGCCGCGCCCTGGTCGGTGTCGAGGTCGAACTCGGCGTCCGGGTCGGTCACCCCGAACATGTAGGCCGCCCAGACCTGCGCGGGCAGTCCGCCGCCGTTGACGCGTCCGGTGCCCGGCAGGGTGCCCGTGGCGCCCTTCATGTTGACCTGGTTGCCCGTCTTGGCGTCCTCGCCGAACAGCCCCACCGAGGTCACCAGATCCGGTGTGTAGCCGGTGAACCAGGCCGAGCGGCCGAAGTCGGAGGTACCGGTCTTGCCGGCGACCTCCTGGCCGTCGCGGGCCGGGTTGTCGCGCACCGAGGTCCGGGCCGTACCGTCGTCGACCACACCGGTCAGCACCGAGGTGACGGTGTCCGCGGCCTCGCGGCTGATCACCTGGTCGCCGATCGGGTCGGGCATGGTGACCGTGCGGTTGTGCTGCTCGGCCGACTTGATCAGGGTCGGGGTGACCTGCTTGCCGTGGTTGTCGAGGGTGGCGTAGACCCCGGCCATCTGGAGCGGGCTCGCGCCCATCGTGCCGAGCGTCTGGGCGGGCACCGCCTGGAGGTCGTCGTCCATGCCGAGGGCGGCGGCGGTGTCCATCACGTCCTGCATGCCGACGTCCACGCCCATCTGCGCGAAGACCGAGTTGACGGACTTGTTCATCGCGGTCTGCACGGTGACGTCGCCGTAGTCGACGTCGTCCTCGTTCGGCGGGGAGAAGCCGACCTTGTTGCCGTTGGCGTCGACCACCGGGCGCCTGCTGGTGCCGTCGTAGACCGTCTTGGCGCCGATCAGGTCGCCGTCCTGGGTCTCGGCCTCGTTCTCCAGCGCCGCGGCGAGGATGACCGGCTTGAACGTGGAGGCCGGCTGGTAGTCGACCCGGGTCGCGTTGGAGCGGTAGTGCTTGAAGTAGTCCTGGCCGCCGTACAGGGCGACGATCTTCCCCGTCTTGGGGTCGACGGAGACGGCGCCCGCCTGGATGTCGGCGTCGACGGAGCGCTTCTTCGGGTTCAGCTTGCTGGTCAGCTGGGTCTTGGCCGCCTTCTCCAGCTGCGCCTGCTTCTTGCGGTCGATGTTCAGGGTGATCGTCCAGCCCTGGCTCTTGACCTGGGTCTCGGCCTCGGAGCGGGAGATGCCCTCCTGCTTCATCAGCTGTTCCTCCAGCTGGCTGTTGGCGAGGTCGACCAGGTAGCCCTTCTGTCCGTCGAGGCCGGCCACGGCCTTGGGCTCCTCGGGCACCGGGAACTTCATCGACGCGCGTTCGGATGCGTCCAGCCAGCCCTCCTCGACCATGTTGTCCAGGACGTAGTTCCAGCGCGCCTTGACCAGCTTCTTGCCGGTCTCGGAGGCGACCGCCCAGTCGTACTGGCTCGGCGCCTGGAGCAGGGCGGCGAGGTAGGCGCCCTGCTCGATGTCGAGGTCCTCGGCGTCGACCCGGTAGTACGCCTGGGCGGCGGCCTGGATGCCGTAGGCGTTGCGGCCGAAGTAGCTGGTGTTGAGGTAGCCCGCGAGGATGTCGTCCTTGGACAGCTGGCGGTCGACCTTCAGCGAGATGACCAGCTCCCGGAGCTTGCGGGTGACCGTCTGCTCCTGGGTGAGGTAGTAGTTCTTGACGTACTGCTGGGTGATCGTCGATCCGCCCTGCGCGCCCTTGCCGCTGAGGGTGTTGACCACGCCGCGGGCGGTGCCCTTCAGGTCGACGCCGGAGTCCTTGAAGAAGGTCTTGTTCTCGGCGGCGACGAAGGTGTACCGGACGTCCTCGGGCACCTTGGAGAGGTCGACGATCTCGCGGTTGACCTCTCCGTCACGGGCCAGGACCGTGCCGTCGCTGTACTTGTAGACGTTGCTCTGGAGGCGTGCGGCGGCGTTCCCCTTGGGGATGTCGACCATCATGTACAGGACGATGAAGCCGCCGATGCCGAGCAGGCAGAGCCCGAGGAAGGTGCCGAGCACCTTCTTCCAGGTGAACAGCCGGCGTATGAGGCCGCGGCCGTCCGCGTTCGACGAGCGGCGACGCCCGGGGGCGGCGCGGCGGCCACCGCGCTGCCGTGCTCGTCTCTCTTCCGCTCGTCCCATGAGTCCGATCCGCTCCGCTTCGCTCTGGTGTGCACTCGTGCCACACAGGTTCGCCGCTCAGGTCAGCTCAGAAAACTAACACCGAGAGATGTGACAAAGGGCCGCCGATCCGGTCTTTTACGGACGTGACAATCAGCACCCGTTTCACCGGAACCGACCACCGAGAGGTGCGGAGGGTTGCCTCGGCGATTAATGTGATATCACTTGGCTAGGAACTAGCTAGTATCTGAAACGGGGGACACACTCATGCCCGACCACCAGACGCCCGTCGCCGCCGACCTGCCCGAGATGCCCGCCCCGCGGGTGCGGGAGTTCGCCGCGCACAGCATCGGCGGCGGCCTCGCCCTGCTGCTCGGCCTGCTGGGACTGGCCGCCGGGGCCGGCTGCGTCGTCGCCGCGACCGCCATCGACGCGACCGGCGTCAAGGCCCTGCTGATCACCGGCGGCGTCCTGGTCGCCCTCGCCGCCTTCCTCGCGATGTGCGGACTGAACATGGTCGCGCCGGGCGAGGCCCGGGTGGTCCAGCTCTTCGGGCGGTACCGGGGGACGATCCGGCAGGACGGACTGCGCTGGGTGAACCCCTTCACCTCGCGGACGAGGATCTCCACCCGGGTGCGGAACCACGAGACGGCCGTCCTGAAGGTCAACGACGCCTACGGCAACCCGATCGAGCTGGCCGCGGTCGTGGTCTGGAAGGTGGAGGACACCGCGCAGGCGAGCTTCGAGGTCGACGACTTCCTGGAGTTCGTCTCGACCCAGACCGAGGCCGCGGTCCGGCACATCGCCATCGAGTACCCCTATGACGCCCACGACGAGGACGGCCTGTCGCTGCGCGGCAACGCCGAGGAGATCACCGAGAAGCTCGCCACCGAGCTGCACGCGCGCGTGGAGGCGGCCGGAGTGCAGATCATCGAGTCGCGCTTCACGCATCTCGCGTACGCTCCCGAGATCGCCTCGGCGATGCTCCAGCGGCAGCAGGCCGGGGCGGTCGTGGCGGCCCGGCGGCAGATCGTGGACGGAGCCGTCGGAATGGTCGAGGCCGCTCTCGTGCGGATCTCCGAGCGGGACATCGTGGAACTGGACGACGAGCGCAAGGCGGCGATGGTGTCGAACCTGATGGTGGTGCTGTGCGGGGACCGCGCGCCGCAGCCGGTGCTCAACACGGGGACCCTCTACCAGTGACGACCGCTCCCCAGGGCCGGCCGCAGCGCAAGCAGGTGCTGCTGCGGCTGGACCCGGCCGTCCACGAGGCGCTCGCCCGGTGGGCCGGCGACGAGCTGCGCTCGGCCAACGCGCAGATCGAGTTCCTGCTCCGCAAGGCCTTGGCCGACGCGGGGCGGCTGCCCGGAGGGGCCGGGCCGATCCCGCGCCGCGGCCGTCCGCCCGCGGAAGCGGCGGCGCCGGTGGAGCAGGCGAAACCGGTGGAGCCGGCGAATCCGGCGGAGCCGATGAATCCGGCGGATCTGCCCGAGTCCCCGTAGCCCCCCGATCGATCCCCCGATCCCCGGTAGCAGAACCGTGACAATCGGCCCCCACCTGGGCCGCCGCACTCAGCGCCCCGGGCTGTGCACTCGGCGTATACACACCGCGTATACACCCCGTGTAGAGTTCCCGTCATGTCCATCGGTCACACCCTTCTGGGGCTCCTGGAGTCGGGCCCGCGTCACGGCTACGACCTGAAGCGGGCCTTCGACGAGAAATTCGGTCACGACCGGCCGCTGCACTACGGCCAGGTCTACTCGACGATGTCCCGCCTGCTGAAGAACGGACTCGTCGAGGTCGACGGCATCGAGCCCGGCGGCGGCCCCGAGCGCAAGCGGTACGCGATCACCGACGCCGGCGTCACCGACGTCCAGCGCTGGCTGGCCACGCCCGAGAAGCCCGAGCCGTACCTCCAGTCCACGCTGTACACCAAGGTCGTCCTCGCGCTGCTCACACGCCGCGACGCCGCCGACATCCTGGACACCCAGCGCGCCGAGCACCTGCGGATGATGCGGATCCTCACCGACCGCAAGCGCAAGGGCGACCTCGCCGACCAGCTGATCTGCGACCACGCCCTGTTCCACCTGGAGGCCGACCTGCGCTGGCTGGAACTGACCGCCGCGCGGCTCGACAAGCTGGCGGAGGTGGTGGTCAAGTGACGGCCCCTGCGGGTGCCCTGCTCGCGGCCCACGAGCTGCGCAAGGCGTACGGTCCCACGCTCGCCCTCGACGGCGCCGAGTTCTCGGTCCATCCCGGAGAGGTCGTCGCCGTGATGGGGCCGTCCGGCTCCGGCAAGTCGACGCTGCTGCACTGTCTCGCCGGGATCGTGCCCCCGGACTCGGGGTCGATCCTGTACGCGGGGCGCGAGCTGGCCACGATGAGCGACGCCGAGCGCAGCGCGCTGCGCCGCTCCGAGTTCGGTTTCGTCTTCCAGTTCGGCCAGTTGGTGCCGGAGCTGACCTGCGTGGAGAACGTGGCGCTGCCGCTGCGGCTGAACGGCGTCTCCCGCAAAGAGGCCGAGCGGGCCGCGGTGTCCTGGATGGAACGGCTGGAGGTCGACGACCTGCGCGGCAAGCGGCCCGGGGAGGTCTCCGGCGGTCAGGGGCAGCGCGTCGCGGTGGCCCGGTCGCTGGTCACCGGCCCGCGGGTGGTGTTCGCCGACGAGCCGACCGGCGCGCTGGACTCCCTCAACGGCGAACGCGTGATGGAACTGCTGACGGAGGCGGCCCGGTCCACCAACGCCGCCGTCGTCCTCGTCACGCACGAGGCGCGGGTGGCGGCCTACTCCGACCGCGAGATCGTCGTACGGGACGGGCGGTCCCGGGACATGGAGCGGATCGTATGAGGTCCGGACGCTGGGCCGGGGACCTGGCGATGGGGATGCGGTTCGCCTTCGCGGGCGGCCGCGAGGGCTGGACCCGGGCCGTGCTGACGGCCGTCGGGGTGGGCCTCGGCGTGGCGCTGCTGCTGCTGACGACGGCCATCCCGAACGCGCTCTCCGCCCGGGACGACCGGGGTAACGCCCGTACCGACATCACCTACAACCCCGACGTGCCGCCCCGGGCCGAGAACACCCTGCTCGTCGCGGACGCCGACACCCGCTTCCACGACCAGGACATCCGGGGCCGGGCGCTGGAGCCGGAGGGGCCGCGGGCGCCGCTGCCGCCCGGCGTCGACCGGTTCCCCGCGGTGGGCGAGATGCTCGTCTCCCCCGCGCTGAAGCGGCTGCTGGAGTCCGACGGCGGAGCGCTGCTGCGCGAGCGGCTGCCCGACCGGATCGTCGGGACCATCGGCGAGGCCGGTCTGATCGGCTCGGCCGACCTGGCCTTCTACCGGGGTGGCGAGGACCTCGCCCGCTGGGCCGACGGCGCCCAGGTGGCCCGTATCGACCGCTACGGCGATCCGAACCCGTACCGGGAGAAGACCGATCCGGTGCTGGTGCTGCTGATCCTCGTCGTCCTCGTCGCGCTGCTGCTGCCGGTGGCGGTGTTCATCGCGGCGGCCGTGCGGTTCGGCGGCGAGCGGCGCGACCGGCGGCTCGCGGCACTGCGGCTGGTGGGCTCCGACAGCCGGATGACCCGTCGCATCGCGGCCGGCGAGGCGCTGGCGGGAGCCCTGCTGGGGCTGGTCCTCGGCACCGGATTCTTCCTGATCGGACGTCAGATCGCGGGCTCGGTGGAGGTGTTCCGGTTCAGTGTCTTCCCGAGCGACCTCAACCCCTCCCCCGCGCTCGTCCTGCTGGTGGCCCTGGCGGTGCCCGCGGCCGCGGTGCTGGTGACGCTGCTGGCGCTGCGCGGGGTGGTCATCGAACCGCTCGGCGTGGTGCGCACGGCGAAGCCACCGCGGCGCAAACTGTGGTGGCGGCTGCTGCTGCCGCTCGGCGGACTGGCGATGCTCGCGCCGATGATCGGCCAGGGCAACGACAACGGCGACTTCAACCAGTACCTGGTCATCGGTGGCGTGCTGTTGCTGCTGGTCGGTGTGACCGCGCTGCTGCCCTGGGTGGTGGAGACGGTCGTCGGCCGCCTCGGCGGCGGCTCGGTCGCCTGGCAACTGGCCGTACGCAGGCTTCAGTTGAGCAGCAGCACGGCGGCCCGGCTGGTCAACGGCGTCGCGGTCGCGGTGGCCGGCGCCATCGCCCTTCAGATGCTGTTCTCCGGGGTGGAGAGCGAGTACACCAAGGACACGGCGTACGACCTGAGCAAGGCGCAGATGCAGGTGACCGTGGGCGGCGGGGTCGAGGTCGACCGGGTCGCCGAGCGGTTGCGGGGCACCGAGGGGGTGCGCCGGGTCGTCGCCCACTCGGAGAGCTACCTGGGCGACCGGCGCAGCGACCCCGAGCACAGTGCCGCGGTGACCGTCGGCGACTGCGCGGCGCTGCGCGAGATGGCGAAGCTGCCCTCGTGCCGGGACGGCGACGTCTTCGCCGTGCGCGACGCCGAGTACGACACCGACACCCCGGAACTCGCCACGTCCGGACGGACCTTGTACGTGGACCCGAGTTACCAGGGCTCCACTCCGGGCCGCGAGGTCGCCTGGCGGGTGCCGTCCGGGATCCGCCTGGTGGCGGCGCGCGCCGACCTGAGCGGTATGGAGCGCGGCGGCTTCCTGCTCACCCCGAAGGCACTCCCCGAGGCCGCTCTGCCGACCCTGACCGGCCGGGCGTACGTGGGGCTCGACCCCGCTGTGGCCGACGGCCGTGAGCTGGTGCGCAACACCGCGGCCGGGCTCGGCCCGCTGGTGCGCTCCCAGGACTGGGCGGCGACGGAGCGGTCCGACCGCTACGACTCCATCCGCACCGGGCTGTTCGTCGGCGCGGTCTGCGTGCTGGTGCTGATCGGGGCGAGCCTGCTGGTGTCGCAGCTGGAACAGCTGCGGGAGCGCAGGAAGCTGCTGTCGGCGCTGGTCGCCTTCGGCACCCGGCGGCGCACGCTGAGCCTGTCGGTGCTGTGGCAGACGGCGATCCCGATCACGCTGGGGCTGCTGCTGGCCTCGGCGGTGGGGCTGACGCTGGGCGCGGTCCTGCTGCGGATGACCGACACCGCGGTACGGGTGGACTGGGCGAGCCTGCTGTCCATGACCGGCGCGGCGGCCGGGGTGGTCCTCGCGGTGACCCTGCTGAGCCTGCCGCCGCTGCTCAGACTGATGCGGCCGGACGGACTGCGCACCGAGTGAGGGACGGGCCCCCCGCCGTGAAGTCGGCGGGGGGCCCGGTCCGTTCACAGCCCGTACTCCTTCACCACCCGCCTGACCTGGGCGAACAGCATGCCCACGTTGACCGACTTGCGGCAGACGACCACGGCGACGACGTCCTGCTGCTCGCTCATCCGGATGAACAGATGGGTGAGGTTCTCGCTGTTGACGAGGATCTCCTCGAAGAAGTGCCGGTCGGTCTCGATGCCCCGGCGTTCCTTGAAGACGTCCTCGATCATCACGACCGTCCGGCCCTGGAAGAGGTCGAGGGTGGCGCCGGCCAGCAGGTCCAGGACCTCCGGCGGATGGTTGTCGACCGTCTCGTAGGACAGCAGCATGCCGGTGCTCATGTCGACGACGCCGGAGGCGACGCAGTCGGGGGCATCGGTGCGCAGGGACTTGACCAGTCCCATCACCTGGTCGGAGAAGCCGGCGGTCATGCGTTTGGTCGCCATCGGTTCAGACACCTTCCGTCGCTTTCTCGCTGCGAATGACATCGCCGCTGTTCAGATCGGTACTGTTCGGTGCGCCGGCGGCCGGGTCGGTGCCGGTCAGGATCGAGTCGATGCGGCGCAGGGCCGGCTGGGACTCCTGGTGCAGCCGGTCGAGGTCGAGCCCCTCGTCGCCGAGGACGGCCATCAGCGCGGTGTCGCCGACGGCGTAGACGACCGCGCAGCCGCCGCTGCCGTGGGTCACCGCCCGGCGCAGGGTGCCGCGTCGCGCGGCCTGCGCGGTGCGCCGGGCGAGGCCGAGTCCGGCCGCGGCGAGGGCGGCGAGCGGCTCGGGGTCGATGGAGTCGGCGGTGTCGGCGGCGATGAGCAAGCCGTCGGCCGCGGCCACCACGGTGTCGGTGATTCCGGTGACCTGTTCGCGCAGACCGCGCATTTCCCGCGCCAGCGCTTCGTGGTCCATGTCGTCAACTCCCCTGTTGCTGTGCGTTTCTGTTCATGGGTCTATCGGGCCGTTCCGTTCCGCAGGCGGAAGAACCATTTCCGGTTCGCTTCGGGGCCTTCCGGGGCGAGCGCCTCGGGGTCCTCCGGGACGGCGAGCGCCTCGCCGATCCCGCTGGCGCCGGGCCGTCGGCGGGGCAGGGTTGCCGGCGCGGGCGGTTCCTCGGGGGGCGGCGGGGGGAGCGCCGGGGCTCTGCGGCGGACGCCCTCGGAGGGGGTGCGGACCCGGACGGGCGCGGGGTCCGGGGCGCACTCCAGCTGTCCTTCGGCGAGCATCCGGGCCACCTCGACGGTGACGGTGTAGACGCCGCGCCCGGTGCGGAAGGCGAGATCGCGGGCGGTGCTGCGGCCGTCGGCGTGGGCGAGCAGCTCGGCCTGGAGCGGGGTGAGCGGGTCGGGCCGGCGCGGTGCGGGCTGTGGGCGTTCACGGTCGGGGTGCACGGGGTGCGGCAGCGTCCGGAGGGCGGCGATCCGGCGGGCGGTGTCCTGGAGCAGCCGGGTCGGCCGCTCCCCGACCGCGAGCGGGGCCGTGGGGCCGGGTCCGCCGGTGGCGCGCAGGCAGTCGTCCACGAGGCCGGCGGCGACGGCGAACACCGCGTCGTGCAGCGCCATCAGGCAGACCACGCGCAGGGTGGCACCGCCCACGTGCCCGTGCGCGACGAGTTCCGCGACCGGCCAGGGCGCGCCGCCGGACTCCCGGGTCAGCTCGGCCCACTGCTCGCCGCTGACCCGCCCGGAGCGCAGCAGCAGCGCCTCGGGGCCGGGCGAGCCGGGTGACTCGGCGGCGACGACCAGTCCGTTGCTGAAGTGGACGGAGCCGCCCGGGGTGCCCGCGACGCGCAGTGCCCCCGTGAATCCCTCGCGACCGCACCCGGCCAGGGCCGGGGCCAGCTCGTGGTAGCCCGACATCACTCCCCTTGGCCTTTCGTACACACGCCTGACGCGTAGCACTGAGGGGTGAAGGTCTAGCAGCCGGGGCGGGAGTTGCGACGGTGGATTACCGAGCTGCCCCTAGTTGGCGGAAGTTGAAGTTCCCGGCCGTTCAAAACTCTTTGTTCGGCGCTCATTTGACCGAATGGGAATGCGGTTCCTGATTCAGTCGCCGCCGTCCAGCACCCGTACCGGCAGCGGTTGCAGGGCCTCGCGCAGGGCCGTCGCGAGTTCCCGGTACTCGGTGCCGCGGGCCGCGCCGGTGCGCATGGCGAGGGCGATCCTGCGGGTGGGCGCGGGATCGGCGAAGGAGCCCGTCATCAGCCGGTCGCTGCGGGTCGTCTCGACCCTGACGGCGGTGCGCGGCAGCAGGGTGACGCCGAGTCCGCCGGCCACCAGCTGCACCAGCGTGGCCAGTCCGGCGGCCGTGGTGGTGACCGGGGCGTCCTCGCGGCCGGCCTCCCGGCAGATGTCCAGGGCCTGGTCGCGCAGACAGTGCCCCTCGTCCAGGAGCAGCAGGTTCAGCTCCCGCAGCGCCTCGCGGGGGATGCCGGCCCGGCCGCCGAGTTCGTGGTCCAGCGGGGTGACCAGGACGAAGTCCTCGTCGAAGAGCGGGAGTTCGACCACTCCGGGCACGCCGAGCGGTACGGCGAGCAGCAGCAGGTCGAGGCGGCCGGTGTGCAGCCCGTCGATCAGGGAGGCGGTCTGCTCCTCGTGGACCTGGAGGTCGAGGTCGGGGTAGCGGTCGTGGACCAGCCTGAGGACGGTGGGCAGCAGGTAGGGGGCGACGGTGGGGATGACGCCGAGTCGGAGCACCCCGGTGAACGGCGCCCGTACCGCCTCCGCCTCCGCCATCAGGGCGCCGACCTCCTCCAGTACGGCACGGGCGCGCACGGCGAGGCGCTCGCCGGCCGGGGAGAGCAGCACCTTGCGGGTGGTGCGTTCCAGGAGGGTGACGCCGAGGGTCTCCTCCAGCGCGGCGACGGCGCCGGAGAGCGCGGGCTGGCTCATCCCGAGGGCGGCGGCCGCGTCCCGGAAGTGCAGGTGGTCCGCGACGGCGGCGAAGGCCCGCAACTGGGCGAGACTGGGCAGCCTTCGCCTGGCCGAACCATTACTGACGGTCACTGATAATCGCCTCCGATCAACACCTCCGAGTGTAGCGATTTCTCTAATCAATGCACCTTGTGCCAGCATCGGGCCCGTCCAACCCAAGGGAAGCGTCCGCGATCCGGACACTTCCTCGCTGCAAGGAGAGCGTGTGCTCACTGTTGGTGACAAGTTCCCCGAGTTCGAACTGACCGCCTGTGTCTCGCTGGAGAAGGGCCGGGAGTTCGAGCAGATCCACCACAAGTCCTACGAGGGCAAGTGGCTCGTGGTCTTCGCGTGGCCGAAGGACTTCACCTTCGTGTGCCCGACCGAGATCGCCGCGTTCGGCAAGCTGAACGAGGAGTTCGCCGACCGCGACGCGCAGATCCTCGGCTTCTCCGGCGACTCCGAGTTCGTCCACCACGCCTGGCGCAAGGACCACCCGGACCTGACCGACCTGCCGTTCCCGATGATGGCGGACTCCCGGCACGAGCTGATGCGGGACCTCGGCATCGAGGGCGAGGACGGCTTCGCGCAGCGCGCCGTGTTCGTGGTCGACCCCAACCGCGAGATCCAGTTCACGATGGTCACCGCCGGCTCCGTGGGCCGTAACCCCAAGGAGGTCCTGCGGGTCCTCGACGCGCTCCAGACCGACGAGCTCTGCCCGTGCAACTGGAGCAAGGGCGACGAGACGCTGGACGCGGTCAAGCTGCTGGCCGGGGAGTGACCTGACGTGTCACTCGACTCCCTGAAGTCCGCCGTCCCGGACTACGCCAAGGACCTGAAGCTGAACCTGGGTTCGGTCATCGGCAACTCCGACCTGCCGGCGCAGCAGCTGTGGGGCACCGTGCTGGCGACCGCCATCGCCTCGCGCTCCCCGATCGTGCTGCGTGAGCTGGACCCGGAGGCGAAGGCGAACCTGAGCCCCGAGGCGTACACCGCGGCGAAGGCCGCGGCCGCCGTCATGGCGATGAACAACGTCTTCTACCGCACCCGGCACCTGCTGTCGGACCACGAGTACGGCTCGCTCCGGGCCGGCCTGCGGATGAACGTCATCGGCAACCCCGGTGTCGACAAGGTCGACTTCGAGCTGTGGTCCTTCGCGGTCTCCGCGATCAACGGCTGCGGCATGTGCCTGGACTCGCACGAGCAGGTGCTGCGCAAGGCGGGCCTGGAGCGCGAGGTCGTCCAGGAGGCGTTCAAGATCGCCTCCGTGATCCAGGCGGTCGGCGTCACGCTGGATGCCGAAGCGGTCCTCGCCGCCTGATCCCCCGTGCCCCGTGGGCCCCGTTCACCCTTGGTGGGCGGGGCCCTCGGCGTTCTCGACGGCAGGCTCCGAGGTCTCGGGCGCCGTCTGCGGAGGCGCCTGCTCCTGCGCGTAGGCCCGCAGATAGCCGACCACGGTGTTCGTCACCGCGACCAGCGGCACCGCCACCACCGCGCCGCCGATGCCCGCGACCATGCCGCCCGTCGCGACCGCCAGCACCACGGCCAGCGGGTGGACCCGCACCGCGCGCCCCAGGATGAACGGCTGGAGGATGTGCCCCTCGATCTGCTGCACCGCCAGCACCACCACCAGCGTCATGACGGCGGTGAACACCCCCTGGGTGACCAGCGCGACCACCACGGCCAGCGCCCCGGAGGCCACCGCGCCGACGAGCGGGATGAAGGAGAACAGGAAGATGAACACGGCCAGCGGCACAGCCATCGGCACATCCAGGAAGTAGATGCCGATACCGATGAAGACCGCGTCGATCAGGGCGACTATCACCGTGCCGCGCACGTACGCGGTGAGGGTGCGCCAGGCGGCCGGGCCCGCGCCCGCCACGCCCGGCCGGGCCGCCGCGGGCACCAGCTTCAGCGACCACTCCCAGATCCGCTTGCCGTCGTAGAGCAGGAAGAGCGTGGAGAAGGCCGCGAGGAGGATGCCGGTGAGCGCCTCGACGATGACCGTGACGCCCTCCAGGCCCGCCGAGGTGATCTCGTCGGTGTTGGCGCCGACCGCGTCGCGCAGGTTCTCCGCGATGTCGTTGATCTGCTTGTCGGTGACGTGGAAGGGGCTGTTCAGCAGCCAGTTGCGCAGTTCGTCGATGCCGTCCTGGACCTGGTCGGAGAGGTTGTCGAGGTTCTCCATGACCTGCCAGGTGACGAACCAGCCCATCAGGCCCATCACCACGAACCCGAGGATCGCGGTGAGCGCGGTCGCCAGCCCGCGCGGAACGCCGTAGCGCCGCAGCCGGGTCACCGTCGGCTCCAGCAGCGCGGTGATCAGCAGCGCCGCGACGAAGGCGAGCACCACCAGCTGTACGGCGCTGATGACCCGCATCAGCACCCAGACCGTGCCGGCCAGCACCAGCAGCCGCCAGCCGGCCTCGGCGGCGACCCGCACGCCCCACGGCACGGCCAGCGCCGGATCGGGCCGTTCCGGATGGGTGGGCAGGGAAGGGGCGGTCGGGGGGACCCGTTCGGCGGGCCGGGGCGCGGCCTCGCCGGCGCTCTCGCGCTCCACCTCCGCGCGGCGCTCGTCCAACCGCTCACCCATCTGCGTCAGTCCGGTCCCGATCCGGCCGAGCCACTTTGGCACTCGCGACATGAAGCGTCCTCTTCCCCCGTCTTTCCCCACCACTCCCCCCGGAGTCGTCCGCTCCGAACCGTACATGGCGACAGCCCCTCACCGTAGGACGGTGAGGGGCTGTGCGAGGTTGAGCGGGGGCCGGCTCAGTACCAGTGGTTGGCCTGCCAGAACGACCAGGCGTCACAAGGACTGCCGTAGCGCTCGTTCATGTAGTTGAGGCCCCACTTGATCTGAGTGGCGGGGTTGGTCTGCCAGTCGGCTCCGGCGGAGGCGTACTTGCCGGCCGGGAGAGCCTGGAAGAGACCGTAGGCGCCGGAGGACGGGTTCACGGCCTGGTAGTTCCAGCTGGACTCGTGGTCCACGATGTTGCTGAAGCACTGGTACTGACCGGACGGCACCATCTGCTGAGCCATCGCCTGGATCTGCGCGATCGTGTACGAGCTCTGCACCGGGAAGCTGGAGGAGGACCGGGAGGCCTTCGCCTCGGCCTCTTCGCGCTCCTTGGCCTCCTCGGCCGCCTTGGCTTCCTTGGCCGCCTTCTCGGCGGCCTCCTTCTTGTCGATCGCGGTCTGGGCGGCCGCCTTGCGAGCCGACTCCTCCGCGTCCTTCTTGGCGCTGGCGTCCGCGGCGATGGCCTGGACGTTGGCCTGCTGAGTCAGGGACGCGGTCTGTACCTGGGCCTGCTGACCCGTGGGTATGTCCGCGAGGAGCGTCGCGTCGGCTGCCGTCGCCTGGGCGTCGTTGTTCTGCGCGGTGCTGCCCGAGGCAACGCCGACGACGCTTCCGACAGCGGTGACCGCGGTGGCCGAGGCCACTGCGAATCCCCGGACCGAGATCCGGCTCACACGGTTTCCTTCCAGCATCGCCCGCTTCGGTGACCCTGGCGGACGCAATCGTGCCCCTGGCACTGGCCTCCAACTGCGGGGTCACAGGAGGCGCGGGCCCGGTGGGCAACTCCCCCGTGGGGAGCGCCGCGTGGTGCGCGGGCGGCATACGACGACTTTATGGAGTTGGCGGTGCTTCTCAAGTGGTCCCGTACCGCTGGGGGTACGGATGTGCCGTATGCGGGGCCTGACAGGAGTGAGACTCTGCCGTACCCGGACACCGCAAGGCAATTCTGTGTTGCGTGTGAAAGCTCACATCCTGTTTGCCCCTGGGAGTTCTGAGAAACAGCGACGCGCGAAGGCGCCGCCCGGCTAGGCTCTCGGCCTTTGCCCGACGGCGCCAACTCGACGGTAGCTATCCCAAGTTCGACACTCGGGTCAGATCTGCCCGTCCTCCAGCATTTCGGTCACAAGCGCGGCGATCTGGGACCTCTCGGACCGCGTCAGCGTGACATGGGCGAAGAGCGGATGCCCCTTCAGTTTCTCCACGACGGCGACGACACCGTCGTAGCGCCCGACCCGCAGATTGTCCCTTTGCGCCACATCGTGGGTCAGAACGACCCGCGAGTTCGCGCCGATTCGGGACAGAACGGTCAGCAGGACGTTCCGCTCCAGCGACTGCGCCTCGTCCACGATCACGAACGCGTCGTGCAGCGAACGGCCGCGGATGTGGGTGAGCGGCAGGACCTCCAGCATCCCCCGAGCGGTGACCTCCTCGATGACCTCACGGCCGGCGACCGAGGACAGCGTGTCGAAGACCGCCTGGGCCCAGGGGCTCATCTTCTCGGCCTCGGTGCCCGGCAGATAGCCCAGCTCCTGCCCGCCGACCGCGTACAGCGGCCGGAAGACCATCACCTTCTGGTGCTGACGGCGCTCCAGCACCGCCTCCAGACCCGCGCACAGCGCCAGCGCCGACTTTCCGGTGCCGGCCCGGCCGCCCATGGACACGATGCCGACGTCCGGGTCGAGCAGCAGATCCAGCGCGATGCGCTGCTCGGCGCTGCGGCCCTTGATGCCGAACGCCTCCCGGTCGCCGCGCACCAGACGGACATTGCCCTCGGCCGTCACCCGGCCCAGCGCCTTGCCGCGCTCGGACTGGATGGTGAGCCCGGTGTGCACGGGCAGGCCGGCGGCTTCGGGCACATACGCGTGCCCTTCCTCGAAGAGGATGTCCACCTGTTCGCCGGGGAGGGTCAGCTCGGACATTCCGGTCCAGCCGGAGGAGTCCGTGATGGCGAGTTCGGCGCGGTACTCCTCGGCGAGGAGACCGACGGACGAGGCCTTGATCCTGAGCGGGAGGTCCTTCGACACCACGGTGACGTCGAACCCCTCGGCCTGCAGATTGCGGGCGACCGCGAGGATGCGGGAGTCGTTGTCCCCCAGGCGGTAGCCGCTCGGCAGAACGCTGGGGTCCGAGTGATTGAGCTCGACACGCACCGTCCCACCGAGCTCCCCGATGGGGATCGGTGCATCGAGACGGCCGAACCGCATCCGGAACTCGTCCAGCAGGCGCAAAGCCTGCCGGGCGAAGTAGCCGAGCTCGGGATGGTGCCGCTTGGCCTCCAACTCCGTCACCACGACGATGGGGAGCACGACCTCGTGCTCGTCGAAGCGGCTCAGGGCGTTCGGGTCGGCCAGCAGGACGCTGGTGTCGAGTACGTAGGTGCGCCGGTCGGACTTGTGGCGCTTTGTGCTGGTCACCACGGAAGGACGTACCCCCTCGGAAGAGGTCGGGGAGCGACGGAGAGGAAGCAGGGCCGGGAGGGCGAAGGGAACCAGACCGGTCGGCGGCCGCGACGCACGGGCCGAGAACCGGCCCTTGACTGCTTCGTCCGTACGGTGACCGCACGTTCGGGCTGGTGCAAAGGGCCTCCCGGGCGGACGGCCCCGTGCCGTCCGCTGAGATCCGACACCCGTGATTCGGGCGTCGACCTGCTTGCGTTATGCCCTCGAACAGGCGCGGCCATGCAAAGGCACATGACGGCGCGCTGATGAACTCCTTGTTACTTCCGCACCAAACGGGGCAGACGGGGTGACCCCGGGTCAGCCGCCGAAGCGCCGGTGGCGGGCGGCGTAGTCGCGCAGGGCGCGCAGGAAGTCGACCTTGCGGAAGGCCGGCCAGAACACATCACAGAAGTAGTACTCGGAGTGGGCCGTCTGCCACAGCATGAATCCGGACAAACGCTGTTCCCCGCTGGTCCGGATGACCAGATCCGGGTCGGGCTGGTCGCCGGTGTAGAGGTGGCGGCCGATCATCTCGATGTCGACGGCGTCGGCGAGCTTCTCCAGCGAGGTGCCCCGCTCCGCCGCGTCGAGCAGCATGGAGCGCACCGCGTCGGCGATCTCCTGGCGTCCGCCGTAGCCGATGGCGACGTTGACGACTATCCCGTCGACGTGCGCGGTCCGCTCCTCGGCCTCCTTGAGGGTGTCGCGCATCTGCTGCGGCAGCAGGTCCCGGGTGCCGACGTGGTGGACGCGCCAGCGGCCGTCGGCGGCGAGGGTGCGGACGACGTCCTCGATGATGCCGAGCAGCGGGACCAGTTCGTCCTGGGGGCGGTCGAAGTTGTCCGTCGACAGCAGCCAGAGGGTGACGACCTTCACGTCGGTCTCGGAGCACCAGCCGAGGAATTCCTCGATCTTCTCGGCGCCGGCCCGGTGGCCGTGCACGGTGGTGGACCCCGCGGCCTTCGCCCAGCGGCGGTTGCCGTCCATGATGACGCCGATGTGCCCGGGCACCTGAGCGTGGTCCAGGTGGCCTTCCACCCGGCGCGCGTACAGCCTGACGAGCAGGCCGCGCAGCTTGTCGCGCAGGTTCACGTGATGGTCAGTCCCTCCGTGCGGATCGGGCGGCCGTCGCCTCGGCCGCCTCGGCCCGGTCGCCGTGGGCGGTTCCCGCCCGGTGGCGGCCCCGGGGGCCGAAGCCTACCTTCGGAGTTTCGCCGCGGATGCCGGAGGGGCGTTCTGGGGGGCCGGAGGGGTGTTCCGGGGGCCGGAGGGGCGTTCCGGGGGCCGGAGGGGCGTTCCGGGGGCGCCTTCCCCGGCCGCGACGCCCGTACGCGCCACCCGTCCGCGAACAAAAGAAAACGGGCCGGTCCGTGGGGGGGGGAGACGGACCGGCCCGAGGGGGGGGCTTCCACCATAACCCTTCGTAAGTGATGCTGCGTGCATCGGCGTGCCACAACTACTCTCCGAAGTCGGTCGGCGACGCCACGGTGACCCGGAAGAGGTGTTTTCACAGCGTGCTCATGGCCTGAACTCAGCTGATTCTCAAGGGAGTCGAGCGGGGCGAGGCGGCGAGCGACCCGCTTTGGCGACGCTTGCGTCATGTCCGGCGAGTTGTCCGGGTATCCCCCACCCGGGTGACCCGGGCGCGAACGGCGCCTTGACGCCCCGACGGGGCCGCACCTCGGAGCATCGGCCGCAGGTGGGCACAGCACCGCGCAGCCCCCTCCACTGCGCGGTGCCGCCCGCGCAGCTTTGCTGACGCGAATTACCTTGGTCTGAACTTACGCGAGTTGCGCATGGGGCGCGAGTGGCAAGCGATAACAATGCGGATACCTCGTGAAGCCTTGGATGTGCGGGACGCTTCGCCCCTCCATGTGCGATTTACCCCCTTTGCTGTGAAGAGCCGGCGACAGTTCGGGCAGTTCGCGGGTCAATGAGGACAGAAACTGACCCACATCCCCCCTACCGTCACCTCATGACGGTGACGATCTCCTGGCACGAGGCGAGCGCACGGCGCCTCGAACGACAGTTCCTGGCCAATCCCGCGCCGCGGGACATCCCGGCCCCCGACATCGTGGCGGCGATGCTCGGCGCGCACGCGCAGGCGCTCTCCGCGGCCGAGCTGTCGATCAGTGTCCGGTCCACCGGCCTGACCCGCGCGGACGTCCGCGCCGCGCTCTGGGACGACCGCACCCTGGTGAAGACCCACGGCCCGCGTGGCACGGTCCATCTGCTCCCCGCCCGCGACCTCCCCCTGTGGTGTGCCGCCCTGCCCGCCGTCCCGTCCGGCGCCGCCTCGTTCGCCCCGGACGTCCGGGTCACCGAGGAGCAGGCCCGGCAGATCGTGACGGCGATCGCGGCGGCGCTCGACGGCACGCACCTCACCCTCGACGAACTGAGCGAGGAGGTCGTGGCCCGCACCGGCCCGTGGGCCGGGGACCGGGTCATGCCCGCCTTCCAGGACCTGTGGCCGCGCTGGCGCCAGGTCATGCACCGGGCGGGCCAGTGCGGCGCGCTGTCCTTCGGCCCCAACCGGGGCCGCAAGGTCACCTACACCCGGCCGCCCCGCTTCACACCCCTGCCCCCGGCCACCGCGGTGGCCGAACTGCTCCGACGCCATCTGTACGCCTACGGACCCTCCACCCCGGCGTACTTCGCGAGGTGGCTGGCGGCGCCCACCGCCTGGGCCACCCGGCTCTTCACGGAACTGGCCGCGGAGGGCTCGATCGAGGAGGTCGTCTTCCAGGGCGCGCCGGCCTGGGTCGTGACGGGCGACACCGAGTTCCCGTTCGGGGGGCCGGGCCCGCGGGGCGTCCGGCTGCTGCCGTACTTCGACGCGTACGCCATCGCCGCGCAGCCCCGCGAGGCACTGTTCCCCGGGGACGCCAGCCGGAGGGCACTGGCGGGCGGGCAGGCCGGGAACTTCCCGGTGCTGCTGGTGGACGGGGTGACGGCCGGGGTCTGGCACCAGCGCCGCCAGGGCCGGCGGACGACGGTCACGGTCGAGACGCTCGTCGACCTGACGGCACGGCAGGAACGGGAGCTGGCGGTGCAGGTGGAGCGGGTGGGCGAGGCGCTGGAGGCACGGGCGGAGCTGGTGCGCGGGGTGGTGGCGGTGGGGCCGCACGCGTAGGGCGCCCTGTGGGCCTGTGGTGTGTGTGGTGCCTTTGGTGATCGCCGGGATTGTGGTGCCTTTGGTGATCGCCGGGATTGTGGTGCCCGCCGCGGTCAGGTGGGCTTGCGGGCCTCGATGAGGTGCCGGGTGCTGTGGGCCACGTAGGGACCCTCGTTCTCGATCAGCTCGTGCAGGCTGCGCAGCTGCGGCTCGTACGCCTCCACGGTGAAGTCGGGCACCATCCAGATGACCTTGCGCAGGAAGTGCACGACCGCCCCGATGTCGTGGAACTCCATGCGGAGTTCCTCGGCCCGCAGGTGGACGACCTCCAGCCCGGCCGCCTCGGCCCCGGCCCGCTCGCGGTCTGGGTGCCGGGCGATGCGCACCTCCTCCGGCTGTGCCCCGAGGAAGTGCTCGACGAGCCGGAAGACGCTGTGCGGTCCGACGTGCTGGGCGAAGTAGGTGCCGCCGGGCGCCAGCACCCGGGCGATCTCCGTCCAGTGCGCCCGTACCGGATGCCGGCTCGACACGAGGGCGAAGGCGCCGTCGGCGAAGGGCAGCGCCTCCGGTTCCGGCGAGGCGACGACCGCGACTCCGCGCGGCGCGAGGAGAGCGGTGGCCTTGGCGACGTTCGGCGGCCACCCCTCGGTGGCGACGGCGAGCACGGGCGGCGTGCCCGCGTGCCGGAGGGCAAAGTCGAGGACCTCCCCTCCCCCGGTCTGGAGGTCGAGGGCGGCGGATGCCCCGGACAGCCGCTCCGCGAGACGAAGGGCATACCCCCAGCTGGGCCGTGCCTCGGTCGCCCGCCCCTCGAACCAGGAGAAGTCCCAGCCCTCGGTGGGCACGGCCGCGCCCTCGGCGACGAGTTCCTCGAAGTCGCGTCCACCGCGTCCACCGCGTCCACCGCGTCGCTGCTGGCCCATGCGCCCGATGATCGCAGCCGTTGTCGGTGACCGCTGATAATTTCCGCGCCATGACGCAACCCGAGAGCAGCCACGACGCCTCCGACGACCGGCACCACGAGCGGGGCCAGGAGCGGGGCCAGGAGCAGGACCCTCAGTACACGGCGGACGACAAGGCCACCCTGCACGCGAGCCTGGACCGGATGCGGGACGCGGTGGTGGGGAAGCTGGCGGACCTGGACGACGAACAGCTCCGCCGCCCGCTGACCCCGTCGGGCACCAGCCTGCTGGGCCTGGTGAAGCATCTGGGGTCCGTGGAGTACGGCTGGTTCGTCTCCACCTTCGGCGGCGAGGTGGAACCGCTCTGGTTCGACCCGTACAGCGACGAGGACATGCGCGCGGACCAGGGCGAGACGCCCCGGCAGATCACCGACTTCTACGCCCGCGCCCGCGCCGCCGCCGACCGGACGATCCGCGAGCGGTCCCTGGACGACCTGGGCCGGCCGTCCTGGCGGGACCAGGACGTCTCCCTGCGCTGGGTGCTGGTCCACATGATCGAGGAGACGGCACGGCACGCGGGGCACATGGACATCGTGCGGGAGCTGATCGACGGCGCGACGGGGGACCGGCGCCCGGGGTCATGAGCCCGCTCCCCTACTGGAGCACCAACAGGACGTAGCCGTCCTCGTCGTGGGGAAGGGTCCCGGTGCGCCGGAAGCCGTGCTTCTCCAGGAGGCGCACGGAGGCGGTGTTGTCCTTGAAGGGGTCGGCGTAGAGGGGCCGTGTGGTCTCGCACTCCAGGAAGAGCCCGAGGGCGCGGGAGCCGACACCGCGTCCCCAGTACGCCCGGCCGAGCCAATACCCGACGAACCGGCGGTCGCCGTTCCACCAGGACCCGAAGTTCCCGGCGACGGCCCCGCCGACGGTCACCGCCTGCGCGTAGCACTCGGGGTCCCCGAGGATCCGCTCCTTCCAGTGCCGCACGAACCGCTCCCGGGGCCGCGGCACGAACCGGGACCGCCGCACGGCCTCGGCATCGTGCTCGAACGCGAAGAACACGTCCAGATCCGCTTCCACCACATCACGCAGACCTACGGTGTCGTCATCCATGACGTGGAGTGTGGCAGGGGGGTCTGACAGTGAGGCGTGCTCCGTTGCGCCTCACGGCTGGCAGGTCTCGCTCCCTCGGTCCGACGTGACGTCGGTGGCCTGCCAGACTCCCTCAGCGTTCTTGGCGAGGCTGGTGCTGTACAGGACATACGAGTCGGCGGTGGCTGGATTCCTGTCGACCTTCCCTGTCCCGAGCTCCTTGATGTAGGACTGGCTCTCGTCGGAGCAGTACCTGACGTTCGCGCCGCTCTCCCCGGAGAGGGTCACCTGATAATCGAAGTACCGGGTCTCGCCTACCCAGGTCTCGTTGTCGTCGATGTACTTCTGCACGTACGTGAGGTACGCCTCCAACGCCTCGTCGGTGTTGTAGAAACCGAGCGCCTCGGTACTGGTGCTCCCTTCGAAGATCGCCTCGTCCACGGCGTTGACGCCGAGCGTGCTGTCCTGGAGAACGGCGTCCTTCGTGGCGTTGCCGGTCCTCTCGTACTCGAAGACGTTCTCGGCGTCGGACGGGAGGGTGATCTCCGGGCGACCCGCGATGTCCGAAGGGCCTGGGCTCGGCGAGGAGGGCTTGGTGCGTGTGGCGTCCGCGCCGACGGTCTTCTCGTTGCCCTCGCGCGTCGAACTGCCGTCGTCACCGCCGCACGCGGAGAGCGTCAGGGCGGCGGCGGTCAGCGCGACTGCTGCGAGGAGGGCGGGACGGCGGGGGTTCACGGTCGACTCCTGAGGGGACGAGGCCTGGTCAGGGTGAATGTTCGCTACGCAGGGGGGCGTTGGGCACACATGCTGAGGCGTGTGCCATCGCACCCAACACAGCGAATGCACGATGGCACCGCCCAGGTTGCGCTCCCAGTGACACCGAAGCGGTCCTTGATCAGGTCAAGGTCGGCTTGGATCCTGTCACCCAAAGGTGAACCCCCTTCCGCGTGGTCAGCGGTTGACGGCCTGGATCTCCTGTACGACGACGTCCTGGGTCGCGCCGAAGGTGCCGTCCGGGAATGGTCCGCCGGCGCCGCCCGTGCCGGTCCAGTTGATCTCCCAGGTGATGGTGGCCTGTAGGGGGAACGTGTCATCTCCGGACGAGCGGAGGTACTTCACGCCGCAGGGCGGGGTCTGGTCCGCCTTGCCCCTCGCGTAGGGCTCACCGATACGGCCGTTGTTGATCTGGCAGACCCCCGACGCCGGGTAGGTGATCGCGTCGCCCGTACCCGGATTGATCTCCAGCGAGACCGGTTCCGCCGTGGCCGTCGCCTCCAGTCCCAGCACCGGCACCGAGGCGGTCACCGACACGGGCTGGAAATCAGCACCGTCCAGCCATGCCCAGGTCGGAAGGTTGACCTTCGAGGCATTCTCGGGGCGCAGCGTCACTTCTGTGCCGCGCACTCGAATCTCGGCGTAGGCGAGTCCGGCCAGGATTTCGGGAGTTATCGCATTCTCGACATTCGCCGGAGGAGCGTCGCCTGTGTCCACCCAGAAGTAGTCATCGTCGTAGCAGGAGTCCCAGCCGGGCGGGAAGCTCTCGTTGACGTATGTGCCCCACCAGTACCCGTCCCCTGACTTGTCCTTGTTGAAGCCCTTTTCCTCGTCGTTCGCGTTGTACTTCTCCCGCTGACCGGCGTCCCACTCATGACCGGTCGACCCCGCCTCCCAGATCGGCTCCAGGTAGTTCTGGAGCTGCTCCGGCGTGTACTTCGGGGCGTACCAGCACGCGGGCGGCGTCCAGTTGGAGGCGGCGGTCAGGGGGCCTGCCGATTCGCCGCTGCCGTTCTTCGAGCGGTCGAAGACAACGCCGCCGGCGGTTACCGAGACCGTGTCGCCATCAACGTCAGCTCCAGTGCCCGGAGGCGGTTGGCCGTCCGTGTCGCCGAAGCCCTTCTCTGCGTGGGCAGGGCCGGCCATGGCCAGCATCATGGCCATGGCTCCCGCTATGACGAGAAGGCGCCTTCTCTGGATCAAGGCTGGCACTTCGCACTCCCCCTTTGCGAATTCAGGGTCTCAGTGACCCAGACGCCGTTCTTGTTCTTGCGCAGCGTGGCGGCGTAGATGACGTAGCTGTCCTTCGTCACTGGGGTGACGTCGGTCTTGCCGGTCTTCAGGAACTTGTTGTAGGCCTTGCTCTGGTCTTCGCAGTACACGAGTGCGGCCGTGCCGTCGTCCTTGATGGACAGCGTCTCGTTGTAGTAGCGGGTCACACCAGTCGTACGCGCCTTGTGGTCAACGAAGTCCTGGATATAGCTCTGGCTGCCCGCAGCGGCCGTTCCCTCGGAATAGAACCGGTATGCCTCGTGCAGTGGGTCCTGTTCGGCAATAGCCATGTCCACGGCTCTGATGCGCTGCTCGGCGTCTCCGAGCAGCGCATCCTTCTCTGTGTCGCCGGTGTCGTTCCACTCGAACTTGTACGTGACGTCAGAGGGCAGCTCGATCTTCGGACGCTCGGCACTGGACGACGCAGATGCGCTCGGCGACGCCGACTTGCTGCCCTCTACGTCCGCGCCTGCGATCTTGTCGTTGCCATCAGAGCTGTCGTCGTCGCTGCCGCACGCGGACAGCGTCAGGGCCGCAGCGGCGGTCAGCGCGATCGCTGCGAGGAAGGTGGGGCGGCGGTTCACGGTCGGCTCCCGGTGGGACGAGGCTTCTCTTCAGCGAAGCAACGCTATCCAGGGGGGTGTCGCGACACCAGCGTGAAGACTGTCACTGTACGGGATCAGTCGGTCAAATCGGTTCAACGTGAAGCCTGTTGGGACTCAACAGTTACATGTGGCGGCGGGTGGGGCGCGCGATGGGTGCGTTCCGTTTATGGACGTGCAAAGGAGAACCGCGCGTAAGCGTGAATAGCGGGGTGCAGACCGGGGAGGTACTCGGCCATGACTCGGAAATGGGCAGATGGCCGAGGGGTGTTGGTTTCAGGGGTTCTGGGTGATGTCCACGTGCCGCTGGAGATCGCCTCGTCTTATCGGGCCCGCACGCGTGGGCTCCTGGGGCGGGACTCCGTGGACGGGGCTCTCCTCCTGTCCCCCGCCAACAGCGTTCACACCATCGGCATGCGGATACCCATCGACGTCGCGTACCTTGACCGCCATCTGCGCGTGCTCTCCGTCCGCACCATGAAGCCCGGACGGCTCGGGCTGCCTCGGTTGCGCGCGCGGCATGTGCTGGAGGCCGAGGCCGGAACCATGGCGGGCTGGGGGTTGCGGGTAGGCGTCGCGGTCGAGGTCAGGGAGGGCGTGACTCGGGAATCGGGCCGACCGTAGCGCGCATCACGGACTGAAGGCCCCCCACAACTCTCAGTTGTCCGATCGGGGGAACGAGACTTCTACTCGGCGGTTCTTCTTGCGGCTGGCTTCTGTGGTGTTGGAGGCGATCGGGTAGTCCTCGCCGTAGCCGCGGACCTCGTATGTGATGTTCGGGTCGTTCAGTTCCGATTTGAGGATGTCCTCTACGGCATTGGCGCGCTGCTTCGACAGGACGTCGCCGTGGGCCGCCGAGCCCAGGTTGTCGGTGAAGCCGAAGACTCGGATCTTCGTCGCGTTCTGCGTCTTGATCTCTTCCGCGATCGCCGCGATGCGGGCCTTCGCCTCGCCGTTCAGCTTGGCGCTGTCCTTGGGGAACAGGACCTCCGCCTGGAGGGCGAACTTGACGTCCGCGTTCGTGTCCTCGCGGCGTTCGTCGCCGCTCTGCTCCTCCACGACCTGCTTGATGTCCAGCACCTTGGCCTCGGCGAGCGTGGCGCCCTCCGGGAGCTTCAGGTCCGGGTCGTTGGGGTCCACTTCCACAGGGGCCGAGGCGGTCGCCTCAGTGCCGGGCGGCACGCTGGGGCTCTCGTCTGCATGGGCGGCCGTGGCGCCGTAAAGGGTCGTTACGAGGACGAGGGTCGCGGCCGTCATGGCTGGGGCTGTGTTCTTGGGTGTCATGGCGGCCGCCTCAGCCGGAGATCTGGATCGTAGCTGCGGCGAAGGTGGGGAGCTGGAAGCTCACTTCGCCCGTTTCGTTCGGCGGAGCCGGGAACTGCATGAAGACGGGGATCGAGTCACCTGCCTTGATCCTCGGCATGCCGGTGGTCGTCAGCGGGCGGCCGTCGGTGTCCCGCAGCACGTAGTACCGCTTCTTGCTCGCGGAGTCGACGAGGGTTGCGCCGCCGAGGGACGAACCGTGCCTGATGATCTCGGTCTCGTCTCCCGCCGTACGGACCGATACACGGGCCGGTTCGTCGCCGTCGTTCTTGATGGAGCCGCTCACGGTCACGAATCCGCCGGAGTCCCGCTGGGCGGAGGTGATCTGAAGGACGAGGCCCTCCTCGCCCCGCAGCTCGGCCAGGGGCTCGTCCGTGCCCTCCTGGGCATCCGGCTTGGAGCCCGGCTCGTCGGGAGCGGAGGTCGATGCCTCGGGCTTGCTGTCGTCGCCGCCGTCTCCGCCGCTGCATCCGGCCACTCCGACGGCCAGTCCGGCCGCCACGGTCAGCGCGACCATTCCTCTGCGGGCCTTCGTCGTGAACCGAGTACTCATTCCCCAGCTTCCTTCGTCACTCGTCGTTCGGTGGTCAGTCGGCCAGATGAACCTCGAAGAGGTCCTCCGGGCCAGGAAGGCCGTCGAGGTCCTCCGGGTCCAGCTCCCAGTCCTCGCCGTCACAGGTGAGCGTCGGCAGGTCTTCTTCCTCGGCGCCCTCACCCGGGAGTTCGAAGCCACACCGGGACTCGATCACGGCTTTGGCGGACGCCTTCGCGTACTTGCCCTCGGTGCCGGGGACGATGGAGTCCCCGACCGGCTTGTCCATCTGGACCGTGACCTCGAACTCCAGGGGGCCCGTCTGTGCGCATGCCTCGACATGAGCGTCGTTCTGAGCCGCAAGCTGATCAGCGCGCCAGCACGACGGGGTGAGTCCTGCCGCGATGCCGTCGAAGATGTCCTGCCATGCGGCCGGATCCTCAACAGCCTTGACCCATGCGCCGGCCAGCTGATTCCGGGTGTCCTGGGCCGCCGCCAGGGCCGCCGCGTCGGCGGCGGTCTGGGCGCTGTTCCGGTTCGCTGCGGCCTGGCCGACGGCCAGGTATGCGAACGCAAGAAAGAGCAGGGCCCCCACCACGGTGATGTAGATGGGGAACGCCTGCCCTGCGTCGCCGTGCCTGCGGAGTCCGATCAGCCGGTGACCTCGTCGATCTTGTCCACGATGGCGTCGTAGATCGACTGCCCGATGTCCGTCCCCGTAATGGCCAGCACGATTGCCACCACCACCGCGATGATGCCCAGGTACTCCACCGCCGTCTGGCCCTTGTCGTTGTGGGCGGTGTGGGTCTTGAGCCTGTTGGTCATGGTGGGCCCCTTTGGTCGTGGCTGTGGTGGGGGCACCGTAGGGGGCGGTGGGTTGGGTGGGCGAGGGTCCTGGGGCCCAAAGGTGGGCCCAAACGCGGGGCATGTCAGGTCACCCCCAGCCACTTGGCGGTGGCCTGCGCGCGGGTCGTGCTGTGGAGCTTGGCGAAGATGCGGTTGATGTGGTTCTTCACCGTCTTCTCGCTGATGAAGCAGGTCGCGGCGATCTGAGGGTTGGTCATGCCGGAGGCGATGAGGTCCATGATCTCCGCCTCCCGCGCGCTCAGTTGAAAACCGCCCCTGCCCGAGGACTGTCCCACAATTGGTTGCACTTGCGAAAGGGGTTCTGGGGAATTGGGGGGTGGAGCCCCGTACTCCGTATGCTGTTGCGAATTGGCCGCTCGGCGGAGTTGGGTGAGGAGCGCGTCCGCCGCCGTCGCGGTGAAGTGGGGTCTGCCCTGCTTGATGTCCTTCACGGCGTCCACCAGCTGGGGTGCCGTGAACTCGCCGTGCACCAGGTAGCCGTTGGCGCCCCTGCGCAGCGCCTCCTCCACCGTCGCCGACTCCCTGCTGTACGTCAGCATCATCACGGGAGCAATGTCCACCAGGTACGGGAGTGCCGAGATGCCGTCCACTCCGGGCATCTGGACGTCCAGCAGGACCACGTCCGGTCGGTGCCGGCGCGCCTCCTCCACCGCCGCGCGGCCGTCCGCCGCCTCCGCGACGACCGTGATGTCCTCGCGGCCCGTCAGCAGTGCCGTCAGGCCCGCCCTGACCACCGGGTTGTCGTCGGCGACCAGCACCCGAAGGGGCGCTGATGTGATGTCCGGGTCTTGCATGGGGGGTCCTCCGTCAGTTCCTCAGAGCCGGCAGGGGGAGTTCCAGGAGGACCTCCGTGCCGCGCGTGTGGTGGCCCCGCCCCATGCGGATGCGGGCGCCGACCGACGCGGCACGTTCGACCATGCCGACCAGTCCGAAGTGGCCTGTGCTGCGGAGCTGTTCAAGGGTGGTGTCCGGGGGGATGCCCGGACCGTCGTCGTGGACGCTGATGCGCAGCAGGTTCCCGTGGACCCCCGCCCGCACCTCCACCGTGGTGGGGGTGGCGTGGCGGTGGGCGTTCTCCATGGCCTCGGCGGCGATGGAGAGCACCTCCACCGCCATGGGCGGCGGGACGGCCGCGGGGGCGCTGCCGGTGGGGTGGTAGGTCGTGGGGATGCCCGTGCGGGTGGTGAAGTCCCTTGTCTGGGACCTGAGGGCGGTCAGTACGTCGGTGGTCCCCTCGGGCGGGGTGGCCGACCTGAGGTCGGTCAGGAGGGTGCGGGACTCCCGCGCCGCCTGGCGGGTGGCCCTCGCCACCAGTTCCGCCTGCTCCTTGACGAGGGCGGGGTTCAGCGGGGTCCTGGACGCCGTCGCTGCGAGGCCGTCCGCGGCGAGGGCGACGCCGTGCAGGGTCTTGCCCACCGAGTCGTGCATCTCCCGTGCCAGACGCGCCCGTTCGGCGTGGACTGCCTCCGTGGCCGCCAGCCGGGCCCTGGTGACGGTCAGGGCCTGGGTCGCCTCGCCGAAGCGCAGCATGAGGTTGCGCAGTGCGGAGCCGGCCGCGCCCGTGATCACGCAGAAGCCGGGGAGCAGCAGCTTCTCCGCGAGGCCCGTGCCGGCGTCGGCCGTGGTGGCGTAGACGAGGAGGAGTATCAGCGACTGGAGGCTGGCGAAGAGGGCGGCGGCCCGGTAGCCGTAGGCGATGCCGGCCAGGAGCGGGGTGCACACGCTGACGTACGCGAGCGTGGTGTCCGGGCCCGCCGACACCAGCAGCAGGGCGCCGAAGAGGGTGTCCGCCAGCAGGAGGGTGGGGTGGCGCAGGAGGAGGGGGCCGAAGCGCTCCCAGTCCCGGAAGAGGGCGTAGCTCGCCATGAAGGTGACGATGGCGGCGGCGCCGACCAGGCGGGCGCCCAGGCCGGGGGCGGCGTTGAGGAGGGCGGCGGGGGCGGAGAGGGCCAGCATGGCGAGGCGGAAGGCGAAGACCATGCGGGTGGCTGCTTGCAGCGCGTTGATCTGGAGAGGGATCGTGGCCGTGGTGGCCGTAGAGGGCGTGGTGGCCGCAGTGGCCGCCGGAACGGCGGTGGTCGCCACCTCGTCCGGAGCCCATGGCTCCCGTACCGGCTCCACCGGCGGGCGCGGCTCCCCCAGCCCCCGCGGCTCGTTCAGCGCCGGCGCCGTCGGTGAGGGCGGTGGCGTCAGGCTGTGCCGCCTCGCCCTCGCGCCCCTGACTCCCGTGACCATCCCCATGCCCATCGCTCCGCTCCCCCTACTCCCCCGTGATGGAACCGAAGTCGGTGCCGGAGCCCAGGAGCAGGCCCGCGCCGAGCAGGATCATCGTGGCCGGGACCATGAAGGTCGTGATCATCATCGTGGCCTTGGGCACGGCCCTGGCCGCCTTCCGGCGGGCGTTCTGGGCGTCCGTACGGCGCATGTCCTTCGCCAGGGCGACCAGCGTCTCCACGATCGGGGCGCCCAGTTCCTCGCCCTGCTGGAGTGCCGTCACGAACATCGCCACCTGTTCGGAGTCGTTGCGGCGGCGCAGTTCCGCGAACGCCTGGCGGCGGCTCATGCCGAGGTCCATCTGGCGCAGGGTGATGCGGAGTTCGTCGGCCCAGGGGCCCTCGTAGCGCGTGGCCACCCGGTCCAGGGCCTGGCGGAAGCCGAGGCCCGCGCTGACCACGACCGCCAGGACGTCCAGGAAGTCCGGCAGGGTGCGTTCGATGACGTCCTTGCGGATGCGGATCGCCGACCAGATGCCGACCTCCGTCCAGAACGCGCCGAAGGCCAGGAGGATCAGGGTCACCACGAACTGGCCGCGCATCAGGAAGACCAGGCTGCCCACGAGGCCCAGGAAGCCGTAGACGGCGCGGCGGGCGGCGTAGCGGTCGATGGTGAGGCCGCCGGGGTTGCCCGCGAGGTCGATGCGGCGACGGTACTTGGCGACCTGTTTGGGGCCCATCAGGCGCAGTACGGCGGGGGCGTACCGCATGCCCATGCGGTCGACCAGGGAGTCCACGGCGCCGGTGCGGGTGGCGCCGACCTCCAGGGCCAGTTGCAGGTCCCCGGGGAGTTTGACGTCCGCGCGGTACATGCGGATGCCCGCGAAGACTCCCCAGACGCCCACGCCCATCAGCAGGGCCAGCAGCAGTGCCATGTCAGCGCCTCTCAGACGTCGATCCGGGACAGGCGCCGGATCAGGACGAAGCCGATCACGTACAGCACGAACGCCACGAGGACCGCGGCCTGGCCCGCCGGGGAGCCGGTCATGCGGTCCAGGGCGCCGTCCTTCACGCCGTTCATCAGGAACAGGGAGCCGATGCCGAGGGCGGGGACGGCGTAGGCCGTCATGGTCACCTGGGAGAGCTGGGTGCGGATCTCGCGCCGGGTCTCCTTGCGCTCCTCCAGCGTCTCGGTCAGGTTGCGCAGGGCGCTGACCACCTGGCCGCCCGCCTTGTTCGACAGGACCAGGGTGGTGACGAGGACGACCAGTTCGCGGGAGGGGAGCCGCTCGGCGAGTTCGCCCAGGGCGTCGTCCATCGAGGCGCCGAGGGCCAACTGGTTGGCGACCTTGCCCAGTTCCTCTCCGGCCGGGGCCTCCAGCTCCTCGGCGGCCATGCCGATGGCGGTGCGCAGGGCGAGGCCGGCCTGGGTGGCGTTGGCCAGGATGCGGGCCAGTTCGGGGAGTTGGCCGATGAAGCGCTCGATGCGCTTCTGGCGCTGCCAGGTGAGGAACTGAAGTGCCGCCCAGATCCCGAGGAGGCCGGCGATCGGGCCGAAGAAGGGGGCGAGGGTGGCCTGGCCGACCAGGAACAGGCCGGCCACCGCGGCGAGCATGTAGACGAAGAACTCGCCGGGGGTGAGGTCCAGTCCGGTCGCGGCCAGCCGGAGTTCCAGCTTGCGGCCCGCCTTCGTACGGCGCAGGCGGCGGTCGAGGCTGCCGAAGCGGCGGGCCCGGCCCGGGGAGGTGATCTGTCCCGTGGCGGACAGGCGTTCCACCAGTGCCTGGCGCTGGGCCCGGCCGGCGGAGTAGGCGTGCAGGCCGGCCACCGCGAGCCCGAGGGTCAGTACGGTGATGCCGGTGGTCAGGGTGATCAGCTGCTCAAATTCCATCGGTCGCCGCCTACCTGGCCGCTCGGAGGGCCAACTGCTCCCGGTGCTGGGCCACTCCGAACGCCTGCGGTACCGGCTGGTTGGCCATGTAGAGCCGGTCCGCGGTGCGGCGCGGCAGCGGGAAGTACTCGAAGGTGCCGTACACCCGGCCGTCCGCCGCCATGGGCCGGGCGTTGAAGCGGGCGACCGTGGCGAGCCGGTACGGTTCGCCGCCGTGGCTGTCCAGGACGGCGATCTCGGTGATGCGGCGGACGCCGTCGGCGAAGCGGGTGAGCTGGACGATGACGTCGACGGCACTGTTGATCTGGTCGTGCAGGGCCTCGAAGGGGACCTCGACGTCGGACATGGAGGCGAGGGTCTTCAGCCGCATCAGGGCGTCCTCGGTGCTGTTGGCGTGGACGGTGGCGAGGGAGCCGTCGTGGCCGGTGGACATCGCCTGGAGCATGTCCAGGGACTCGCCGCCGCGGACCTCTCCGACGACGATGCGGTCGGGGCGCATCCGCAGGGAGTTGCGGACCAGGTCGCGGATGGTGATCCGGCCCTGGCCCTCGACGTTCGGGGGGCGGGACTCCAGCCGGATCACATGGCCCTGCTGGAGCTGGAGTTCGGCGGAGTCCTCGATGGTGATGATCCGCTCCACCTCGGGGATCAGCCCGGAGAGCGCGTTGAGCAGGGTCGTCTTGCCGGTGCCGGTGGCGCCCGAGACGATGATGTTGAACTTCGCCTGCACCAGGCCGGCCAGCAGATACACCATGGGTTCGTCGAGCGAGCCCATGCCGATCATCTCGTGCAGCGTGAAGGAGCGGGGGAAGCGGCGGATCGTGAGGGTGGCGCCGGTCAGCGAGAGCGGCGGGATGATCACGTTGACCCGTTCGCCCGAGGGCAGGCGGGCGTCGACCATCGGGTTGGACTCGTCCACGCGGCGGTTGACCGTGGAGACGATCCGCTCGATGGTCTGCATCAGCTGCTCGTGGGAGGCGAAGCGGACCGGCAACTGCTCGACGCGGCCGCCCCGTTCCACGAAGATCGCGTCGGGTCCGTTCACCATGATCTCGGTGATCGACGCGTCCTCCAGCAGGGGTTCCAGGATGCCGAGACCGAGGGCCTCGTCGACCACTCTGCGGATCAGTTGCGCGCGTTCGACCGTCGACAGCACCGGGCCCTCGCGGCTGATGATGTGGCCGAGGACGCGTTCGAGCCGGGCCCGGCGCTCGGCCGCGGCCAGTGAACTCATCTCGGCGAGGTCGATCTCCTCCAGGAGCTTCGCCCGGTAGGAGGCGACCAGACTGCCGTCCTCGCCCCTGCTTCCGTTCTCCTCGGGGGAGTTGATGCGTGCCCGCAGGCTCATGGCTCTCGGTGCTCCTCAGTGGTCGAGCGGCATGGTGGCGGACTTGGTGGCGTCGCCGAAGTCCCAGCCGGGGACCACGGACGGGATGACGACGGTCGCGGTGACCCGTACCTCGTCGCCGAGCCCGGCGCTGGTGCAGCCGGTCCCGTCGGCGAGCCAGCCGCTCACCGCGGCCTGGCAGTCCGCGGCGAAGGGCCCGTCGAGGGAGGCGCTGCGCGCTCCGGCGCGGGCCGCGGTGCCGGCCTGCTGGGCGGTGTAGGCGATCAGGCCGATCTGTACGGCAGCCAGGGCGACGAGGACCAGTACGGGGATGAACCCGAGGTATTCCAGGGCCACCTGGCCGCGGTCGCGCCGGCTCCCGGCTGGGGCGCGTCGGCTCCCGGCACCGGCCCACCGGATCCCGGCACGGGCGCGTCGTCCAAGGTCGTACGGCATCTCAGCCCGTCGCCTCCTCTACGGCTCCCGCGTGGCCCTCCACGGTGAAGGGGAAGCCGATCGAACCGGGAAAGAGGACCGGCACCTTCAGCCGTACCTCGGCCGTCACGTAGCCGCCCCCGGTCGCGCAGTTCACTTCGGCGCCGCCTTCCCACGCACCCGGCAGTTTGTCCATCCCGGCGGCCTGGCATGCGCCCTGGCGTGCCCCGGGTTCGGCCGCGGTGGCCGCGCGCACGGCCTCGTCGGCGGCGTTGCCGGCGAGCGTGAAGGTGTAGCCGAGCAGCGCGCACTGCCACAGCAGCACCAGCGTCAGGATGATCAGCGGGGTCATGCCGAGGAACTCGATGGTGACCTGGCCCCGGTCACGGCCCCGGTCACGGCCCAGGTCACGGCCCCGATCACGGCCCCGGTCACGGCCCCTGCCGGTGCCCAGGTCACCGCCCCGGCCGCCCCGTCGGGCACCGCCCGCGTTCCCGTCCCTGAGGAACACGCCCACCCCTACCCCCCGATCTCCTTGCGGCGCCGGAAGCCCACCGCGGACCGTCCGGCCCTGCGGTCGACGGCCGTGGCCTTGACCAGTCCCAGCTCCCCGGCGAGCGTCCACAGCGCCTGCTTGACGGTGCTCCGGGCGTCGAGTTCGTGGAGCCGGCCGGCGTCCACCGCCGCCTGGAGTTCCTTGAAGTTGGCCGGGACGACGGTGCCGGCGATCCCGGTGCCGGTGATCCGCTGGATCAGCGAGGGCTGGATCTCGGTGCCGCGGGTGTGCCGGTTGACGACGACCGTGGTCTCCTCCGCCTTGCGGATCTGGAGCCGGTCCCACATGCGCACGGCCCGTTTGGCGCCCCGGACGGCGACCACGTCGGGGGTGGTGACCAGCAGGGCGGTGTCGGCCATCTCCACGGCCGCCGCTCCGGCGCCGCTGAGCTGGGCGCCGCAGTCGACGACGACGACCTCGTAGCGGGAGCGCAGGGCGCCGACGATCTGCCGGGCCGCGCGGTCGGTGACCTCCTCGCCGCGTTCGCCGTCGCCGGGGGCGAGCAGCAGGGCGAGGCCGGTGTCGTGGCGGAAGACGGCGTCGGCCAGGACGCGGGGGGTGATGTCGGTGATGGCGGCCAGGTCGACGACCGAGCGGCGGAACTGGACGTCCAGGCAGGAGGCGATGTCGCCGGTCTGGAGGTCCATGTCGAGCAGGGCGGTGGGGCGTCCGGACGCCTGGGTGGCGAGGGCGAGCTGGATGGCGGTGAGGGTGGTCCCGACGCCGCCCTTGGCGCCGCTGACCGTGACGACGGTGCCGCCGACGCCGGTGAACACCTCCAGGGCGCCGCCCAGATGGCGTCGTACGCCCGCCGACCAGGCGGCGACGGCCTGGACCCGGACGGCGAGCTCCTCGTAGCCGAGGGGCAGGGTCACCAGGCCGCGCGCGCCGTAGTCCATGGCGGCCTGGAAGAGGCCGGGCGAGGCGTCGGAGGTGACGAGGACGACGCCGACCGCGGGGAAGCGCAGGGCGACCTCGCGGATGAGTTCCAGGGCGGGGACGGGGCCGATGCGCTCGTGGACGATCACGACCTCGGGCAGTTCGTCGACGGACTCGGCGGCCAGCCGGGCGAGGGTGTCGACGAGCTGGGTGGAGTCGGTCACCGGGGCGACCGGCTCGGCGTCCGGGAGCTGGCTGAGCAGGGTCGTGACCGCACGGACCGCGTCCGCGTCGCCGACCGCCGGGAGGATCCTCGTGGGCATGCGGGCCTCTCACCTGTCCTTAGCGAGTTCGTACGTCCGGTCCGACTCGGGGACCGTGGTGTCGCTGCCGGGTGCCACCAGCGCGAGCCGGACCCGCTGGGCGAACGACTCGGCGTACGTGAGGCGCTGGGCGTCGAGGGTGGAGAGCGCGAAGGTGATCGGGACGGCGTCGGTGGGCTGCCGGCCGCGGTCGTCGGAGTCGGGCTGGAGCGGGGTCAGGTCGCCGACGTCGAGGACCTTGGCGTTGGTGACGATGATCTTGGACTGGGCGGGCCGGCCCTCCCGCTCGCCCTCGAAGGTGGCGTAGACGTTCACGGTGGAGTTCGGCGTGATCTTGCCGGCCACCCCGGTCGCCGCGTCGATCATGATGGCGACCTCCTGCTGTCCGGGGCGCAGTTCGGGCTGGGCCACGATCATGTCGCTCTGGAGCAGGGAGCCCTTCTTCAGGGGCGTCACCGCGATCCTGCCCTCGACGTCCCGCAGGTCGGTCACCGCGTTGTCGGAGAGCCACCGCTCGGGCATCGAGATCTTCTCGAACTGGGCGGCGCCGAGCGGCTCGTAGGGCTCCACGTCCGTCTTCAGCCGGTAGGCGGTGACCTCGGGTCCGACCTTGGACTCGGCGTCGTTGATGACGGACAGCACGCCGGCGAAGGCGCCGAGGGCGCAGACGACCGACAGGATCAGGAGTATCACGCCGCGGCGCTGACGGGAGTTCATGAACCGTGCAACCTCATTGGGGGAATCGGTCGGGATCGGTCGGATGCGGCTCGCGGGGCCGGTCAGCCCGCGCGGGTCTCCGGTACGGGCGGGGTCGCCGAGCAGAACACACAGCGGTCACCGATGACGTCGATGCCGCACCAGTGGCAGGCGCTCTGCCGTACCGAGGTGACGAGTTGGTACAGCACGGACAGGTCGGACAGGTAGGCGCAGAACTCGATCAGCCGTCCGGTCCCCCACCACTGGGCCGACTCGGCGGGCAGCGGCGCCTCGCGCAGGCCCTGGACGCTCCAGGACTTGGCCAGGGTGTCGGTGACCCAGTCGGACTGGAGCTGCCCCTTGGCCACGACCATGCGGGTGCCGAACTCCGGGCCGGTCAGGGCGGCTTCGGAGCCGATCCGGACGAGCTGCGGTTCGGGGTGGGCGAGGACGCCGAAGTGGCTGCCGGGGACCCAGGACTTGGCGTGGGACTTCAGACCGACCGGGACGCGGTCGAGCTTGGCGACGGAGCCGAGGAGGGCCCCGGCGTGGATGTAGTGGGTGAGCAGCCGGCCCGCCGAGGCGAGGACGCCGGGGCTGAGGTCGCAGGAGGCGAGCTGGCGCAGCTGGCGGGCGAGGACGGCGAGTCCGAGCGGGGGCAGTCCGGGCCGGAAGAGGGCGATGCGGTCGCTCTCCATGAGGGAGCGCAGGGTGTGCAGCCGGCGTTCCACGGCGGGGTCGAGGGTGTCCGAGCAGACGACGATGAGGTGGCCGTGCTGTTCGAGGACCGTCTGGAGTGCGGCCAGGGACCGTTCGAGGGGCTGCCGGTCGAGGCCCTGGAGCACGACGGCGGGCACGGTCCGCTCGTCCTGTGGCGGCAGCGCCAGGTCGGCACTGGTCACGGCGATGGCAGTTGGCACGCGCAGCTCCCCACTCCCCATGCCCGCCGGCCCGACCGGCGTCACTCCGGTACACCCGGTCGACTTCACTGAGTGACTACCTGAGCACTGTATCCACGGGTACGTGACCGGAGAACAGCGTTTCTGTAGCTATGAGGGAACCGATGTTTCACAAGGTGCGCCAAATCGGGGCAGGTTGAGCATCTCGGCGGCATCTCTTGACAGCGGGATTGGTCTGGACCAACTTATTTGACATGTCCATACGCATGCCCTTCCCCCGTCGCATGTCCCCGCGCGGCCGATCGACCCGTCTGTGGACGGGCGCCGTCGCCCTGGCGCTCGGCCTCTCCCTCGCGGGCACCGGCCAGGCCTCCGCCGCCGACGTCAACAACGCCCGCAACGCCGGCTTCGAGTCCGGCCTGACCAACTGGACCTGCTCCGCGAGCAGCGGCGCGACCGTCTCCTCGCCGGTGCACGGCGGCACGGCCGCGCTGAAGGCCACGCCGGCCGGCCAGGACAACGCCCGCTGCACCCAGTCCGTCGCGGTGCAGCCCAACTCCAGGTACACGCTGAGCGCCTGGGTGCAGGGCGGGTACGCCTACCTGGGCGTGACCGGCACCGGCACCACGGACGTGTCGACCTGGACGCCCGACTCAGGCAGCTGGAAGCAGCTGACCACCACCTTCACCACCGGCTCCGCGACCCGCTCGGTCACGGTGTACACGCACGGCTGGTACGGCACGGCCGCCTACTACGCCGACGACGTCTCGGTGTTCGGCCCGGACGGCGGCGGTGGCACCGACCCGGTCCCGACCGTGCCCGGCGCCCCGGCCGGACTGACGGTGTCGGGACGGACCTCGTCCTCGGTCTCCCTGGCCTGGAACACGGTCTCGGGGGCGACCGGCTACCACGTCTACCGGGACGGCACGAAGGTCACGGCGGTGACCGGGACCTCGGCGACGGTGACCGGGCTCGCGGCCTCCACCTCGTACTCCTTCCAGGTCACGGCGGCCAACTCGGCCGGTGAGTCGCCGAAGTCGGCGGCCGTGACCGGTACCACCACGACCGCCCCGACCGGTCCGGCGCTGCCCAAGCACGCGGTGACCGGCTACTGGCAGAACTTCAACAACGGCGCCGCCGTGCAGAAGCTGTCGGACGTCCAGGCGCAGTACGACATCATCGCCGTCGCCTTCGCCGACGCGACCGGGACGCCGGGCGCGGTCACCTTCAACCTGGACTCGGCCGGGCTCGGCGGGTACACCGTCGAGCAGTTCAAGGCGGACGTCAGGGCGAAGCAGGCCGCGGGCAAGAAGGTCATCATCTCGGTCGGCGGGGAGAAGGGCACGGTGTCGGTGAACGACTCCGCCTCGGCCGCGAACTTCGCCAACTCGGTCTACGCGGTGATGCAGGAGTACGGCTTCGACGGTGTCGACATCGACCTGGAGAACGGGCTCAACGCCACCTACATGACGCAGGCCCTGCGGTCGCTGTCGGCGAAGGCCGGCTCGTCGATGATCCTCACGATGGCCCCGCAGACCATCGACATGCAGTCGACGTCGAACTCCTACTTCCAGACCGCGCTGAACGTGAAGGACATCCTCACGGTCGTCAACATGCAGTACTACAACAGCGGTTCGATGCTCGGCTGCGACGGCAGGGTCTACAGCCAGGGCTCGGTCGACTTCCTGACCGCGCTCGCCTGCATCCAGTTGGAGGGCGGCCTGGCCCCGTCCCAGGTGGGCCTCGGCCTGCCGGCCTCGACCCGGGGCGCGGGCAGCGGGTACGTCGCCCCGAGCGTCGTGAACAACGCCCTCGACTGCCTGACGAAGGGGACCAACTGCGGTTCCTTCAAGCCGTCGAAGACCTATCCGGACCTGCGTGGCGCGATGACCTGGTCCACCAACTGGGACGCCACGGCGGGCAACGCCTGGTCCAACGCGGTGGGACCGCACGTCCACGCCCTGCCGTAGCGACCGCCACCCCCCTGGCCGTGGTCGGAGACGTCAGAAGAACTCCGACCACGGCTGGTCCCAGACCTGCTTCACGCACAGCACCAGGAAGAGCAGGCCCGCCAGCGCGAGCATGGTGTTGCTGAGCACGCCGTTGCGCCACTGGGCCGGTGTGCGGGAGGAGTTGAGCAGGCAGAGCAGGGTGCCGGCGAGGAAGGGCAGGAAGGCCGCGCCGAGCACGCCGTAGATGATGATCAGACGGAACGGCTGGCCCTGGAAGAGCAGGACGATCGGCGGGAAGGTCAGCCACAGCAGATAGAGGCGGAACGGCAGGCCGCGTTCCCGGGATCCGGCGGCGATCTCCTCGCCGCGTCCGCCCTCGCCGCCGCGGTAGCGCTCGACGAAGTCGGCGAACATCAGGCTCACCCCGTGCCAGACGCCGATCAGCGAGGTGAACGAGGCGGCGAAGAAGCCGATCAGGAAGAACTTCGCGGTCGCCGTGCCGTACCGGTCCGCCAGGATGTCGCTCAGCTGGAGCAGTCCCTTGTCGCCACCGGCGAGGGCGATGCCGGCCGAGTGCAGCAGCTCGGCGCCGACGAAGAGCATCGCCACGACGAAGACGCCGGTGGTGGCGTAGGCGACGCGGTTGTCGAACCGCATCACCTTCATCCAGCCGGTGTTCGTCCAGCCCTTGGCGTTGACCCAGTACCCGTACGCGGCCAGCGTGATGGTGCCGCCGACCCCGCCGATCAGGCCGAGGGTGTTGAGCACCGAGTCCTTCTCGTCGGGGAGCACCGGCAGCAGGCCCGCGAAGGCGTCACCGAGGTTCGGGGTCACCCGGACGGCCAGGTACACGGTCACCACGAACATGACGCCGACCAGGACCGTCATCACCTTCTCGAAGACGGCGTAGCGGTTGAACCAGACGAAGACCAGGCCCACCAGGCCGCAGGCCACGCCCCACCATTCGAGGTCCATCACATCGGGGAACAGCGCCTGGAGCGGCAGCGCGCTCGACGACATCGCCGCGGCGCCGTAGACGAAGCCCCAGATCACGACGTACCCGACGAAGAACCAGGTGGTCCAGCGGCCGAGGCTCGCCCAGCCGTCGAAGAGGGTGCGGCCGGTGGACAGGTGCCAGCGGCCGGCCGCCTCCGCCAGGGAGATCTTCACCAGACAGCCGATGACCGCCGCCCACAGCAGGGTGTAGCCGAAGCTGCTGCCCGCGATCAGCGTGGCCACCAGGTCACCGGCGCCGACGCCGGTCGCGGCGACCACGATGCCGGGGCCGATGTACTTCCAACTCGATTTACGGGGAGGGGAGTCGTCCGCGTGGGCGTGTGTGGTCCGAGTGTTTCCCGAGTCGTCCGCCATGCAGATCAAGAAACCGCAGCCCGCCGGAGCCGACAAGAGGGCTCGTCGGAGTTCACAGAACCCGCCCGCCGGGCCCCACTTCTGTTCGGAGCTCTTAGCCCGCGCGGAGGGTACGGGCCCCCGGGGGCGCGCCGGTGCCCGTGGCTCGCGCACTCCGCCCGTACAGTCGCGGCGCACGCGCGGGGAACGGTTCGCGCCATCGCGACCGTTTTCGCTCTTGACCGGGTCATGCCAGGCGCGGACGATGAGCGCCACCCGCACCAGCACGTCGCTGAACCACCCCCCGCTCCACTCCCCACCTTCCGGAGATCCCGGAATTCCTGGAGACACAAGGAGAATTCATGCGACTTCGCATCCGAGGTTCGGGCGCCCGCGGCGGCAAACGCACCGCCGCGCTCGCCACCCTCGTCGTCCTGGCCCTCGCGGCACCCCTCTCCGCGAGCGTCACGGCCAGCGCCGACAGCGGCACCCGGGCCGCGCCCTCGGCCGACGACATCCGTCAGTACGAGATCCACACCCACTCCAGCGCCAAGGACCGCACCGCGATCCAGCGCGCGGGCGTCAGCGTGGACGAGGTCGACGACCACGGCCTGGTGGTCTCCGGCCGCGCCGACCAGATCCGCAAACTGCGCCAACAGGGTTACGAGGTAACACCGTTGGCGGCGGTCCCGGACCGGTCGAGCAGCGCCGACGACATCCGGCTGCTGGACTTCCCGTCGGCCGACTCGCGGTACCACAACTACGCGGAGATGACGAGCGAGATCAACTCGATCGTCTCGGCCAACCCGTCCATCGCCAGCACCCGGGTGATCGGCACCTCGTACCAGGGCCGGAACATCACCGCCATCAAGATCAGCGACAACGTGGCGACGGACGAGTCCGAGCCCGAGGTGCTGTTCACCCACCACCAGCACGCCCGCGAGCACCTCACCGTCGAGATGGCGCTGTACCTGCTGCGCGAGCTGACCTCCGACTACGGCACGGACTCCCGGGTGACCGGGCTGGTCAACAGCCGCGAGATCTGGATCGTGCCGGACATCAACCCGGACGGCGGCGAGTACGACATCGCGACCGGCTCGTACCGCTCGTGGCGCAAGAACCGGCAGCCCAACTCCGGTTCCTCGTACGTCGGTACCGACCTCAACCGCAACTGGAACTACCGCTGGGGCTGCTGCGGCGGCTCCTCCGGGTCCACCTCGTCGGAGACCTACCGGGGTACGGCGGCGGAGTCGGCGCCCGAGGTGCGGGTGGTGGCGAACTTCGTCCGCAGCCGGGTCGTCGGGGGCGTGCAGCAGATCAAGGCGGGCATCGACTTCCACACCTACAGCGAACTGGTGCTGTGGCCCTTCGGGTACACCTACTCGGACACCACGACCGGGATGACGGCCGACGACCGCAACGCCTTCGCCACCGTCGGCGGGAAGATGGCGGCCAGCAACGGCTACACCCCGGAGCAGTCCAGCGACCTGTACATCACCGACGGTTCGATCGACGACTACCTCTGGGGCGCCCACAAGATCTTCGGGTACACCTTCGAGATGTACCCGAGGTCGAGCTCCGGGGGCGGGTTCTACCCGCCCGACGAGGTGATCGAGCGGGAGACCTCGCGCAACCGGGACGCCGTCCTGCAACTGCTGGAGAACGCCGACTGCATGTACCGGTCGATCGGGAAGGAAGCCCAGTACTGCTAGCCCGGTACCGCTAGTCGGACTCCTCGAAGTAGGCGTCCAGCACGGCGTCGAGCTGTGACTCCCACTCGCTGAAGCGGCTCCTGGCCGCCGCCTCGATCTCGATCGGGTACCAACGGCGGTCAGGAGTGTGCACGGTGACAGTGAACCGCTTGCCGAAGCGGGCGGTCTCCGTCTCCACCGCGCCGATCTCGTCCCAGCGGAACTCGCACTCCTGGTCGTCCAGGACGAGCCGGACACCGGCCCGGTCGGCGACGATCCGCGCCCGGCGGTCGGCCGCCTCGAAGACCGGCCCGTCGGCGGCGTCCCCGGCGTCGTCATCGGCACCGGCGCCCTCGGCGTCCTCCGCCGACTCACCGTCCGCCTCGGCCACTTCGACCACTTCGGCCGCGTCCGCCGCGTCCGCGGTGACCTCCTCGGCCGCTTCCGACGGGGACTCCGGCCGGTCCTCCGTGTCCTCCGGCTCCGAATCCCTCGGCTCCGTCTCCTTGGACACGGGCGAGGTGAGCCCGGGCACGAAGGCCGGGTCGAATCCGGCGCCCTCCAGGGGCTGGCTGCTCGAACCTATGCGCTGCTCCACAGCGGGCAGTATGGTCGACGATCCTGTGTCGCACACAGCCAGCCCCTGCATCGTTATACGAATCTGGCTGGACGACGACGCTCAGCGCCGCCGCCACCCCGAAACCGGCCACCGGCCACCGGCCACCGGCAGCACGCTGTCTCCAGGACGGTCCCGGTCGAGGAGGAAGGGGCGTCAGCCGAGTACGGCCAGCGCGTCGATCTCGACCAGCAGCCCGGCGGGGAGGCCGACGTAGACCGTCGTGCGCGCGGCGGGCGGGGCCGTGAGTTCCTGCGCCTCGAAGTAGGCGTTGTAGATCTCGTTCATCTCGGCGAAGTGGGCCACGTCCGTGAGGTAGACGCGGATCATCATCACGTCGTCCCAGGAGGCGCCGCCCTCCTCCAGGATCGCCTTGACGTTGGCGAGGGTCTGGAGGGTCTGCTCGCGCAGGGTGGGGCCGGCCGGGGTGGGCGGCCTGCCCTCCTCGGCGGGCAGGAAGCCGACCTGCCCGGCGACCTGGAGGATGTTGCCCTTCCGCACACCGTGCGAGAACTTCGCGGGCGGGGTGGTGTGGGTGCTGGGCGTGAGGGCGGTCTTGTCCGTCATACGGGCTCTTTCGTCGGTGTCTTGCCGGAGTACTCGCCGCTGATGTCGTCCGCGGTGCGGCGGACCAGCGGCAGCAGGGTGAGGAGTTCGTCCGCGGTGACGACGACGTTCGGCGCGGAGACCGACATCGCCGCGACGACCCGGCCGTCGGCACCGCGGATCGGTGCGGCGACGCAGTTGATGGACTCCTCGTGGCCGCCGAGGTCGGTGGCCCAGCCCTGTTCGCGCACCTTTTCCAACTCCCGCAGGAAGGCGGGGGCGTTGGGTGTCGAACGGGACGTGTACAGGGGGTAGTCGAGCTTCTCCGCGAAGGCCCGGCGCTCCGCCTCGGTGACGTCGGCGAGCAGCAGCTTGGCGACGGCGGCGACGGTGATGGCGACGGGCTTGCCGATCCGCGAGTACATCCGCACCGGGTAGCGGCTCTCGACCTTGTCGATGTAGAGGACCTCGTCCTCCTCGCGGACGGCGAGGTGGACGGTGTGGCCGCAGGTCTCGTTGAGGCGGGCCAGGTGGGGGTGGGCGATCTCGCGGATGTCGAGGTTCTCCATCGCCTCCTGGGCCAGGGCGATGAGCCGGGCGCCCAGCCGGTAGCGCTGGTCGGACTGGCGGTAGACCATGCCGTGTTCGTGCAGGGTGCGCAGCAGCCTGAGCGCGGTGGACTTGTGCACTCCGAGCCGGTCGGCGACCTGCCCGAGGTCGGCGGGCCCCTCGGCGAGCAGCGGCAGGATGCTGAGCGCACGGTCGACGGTCTGGCTCATGGGGTGGGTACCTCCTCCTCGGCCCGCTGTTCGGCCTGTGTCCAGCCGGGGCCGAGTCGAAGTCTCCCCCACGCGTCCTCGGAGAGGGCGGTGAGCCGGTCGGTGGTGTCGCGGGCGGGGGGTGCGGCGAGGTCGCCGGGGGTGGTGAGGGCGGCGGCGGCCCAGAGGTGGCCGTGCCGGGCGCGGTCGCGCAGCGGGAGGGCGCGGAGGGTGGCGGAGAGGAATCCGGCGGCGAAGGCGTCCCCGGCGCCGGTGGTCGCGACCACGTCGACCCGCAGGCCGGGCTGGTGGAGGGCGGTGTCGCGGGGGGCGGTGTCGCGGAGGGCGGTGTCGCGGGGGGCGGTGTCGCGGTGGGCGGTGTCGCGGTGGGCGGTGTCGTGGTGGAACACGGTGACGCCGGCGGCGCCCTCCTTCACCACCAGCAGCGCGGGTTCCGGGAGCAGCGCCCGGATCGCCGCGGGGCCGCCGGTGACGCCCCAGGCATGCTGCGCCTCGTCCTCGCCGACGAAGACGAGGTCGGCGCGCCGGGCGAGGTCGAGCAGGACCCGCGGGTCGGTGCCGTCGCCCCACAGGCCGGGCCGGTGATTGACGTCGAAGGAGATCAGCGGGCGGTCCGCGCGGGGGGCGGTCAGTTCGCGCAGCAGGTCCAGGCAGCTCCCGGAGAGGGCGGCGGTGATGCCGGAGAGGTGCAGGACGCGTCCGGCCCGTGCCGCCGCCAGGTCCACGCCACGCGGCGACATCGCCGAGGCGGCCGAACCCGCGCGGTAGTAGGCCACCTCGTGCGCGTCCGTGCCGCGGTCCCCGGCGGTGCGGAAGTAGACGCCGGTCGGCCGCTCCGGGTCCCGGCGGACCGCCGACACGTCGACCCCGTACGCGCCGACGGCCGCCACCAGGTGGTCGCCGAAGCCGTCGGCGCCGACCCGGCTGACCCAGCGGGCGGGGTGTCCGGCCGCGGCCAGCGCGCAGACCACGTTGGACTCGGCGCCGCCGATCGACCGGTCGAAGGACGGCACGTCGGCGAGGCGTCCGGGCCGGGTGGGCAGGAACGCGACCATGGACTCGCCGAGCGCGACGACGTCGACCGGTCCGGCAGCGCCGTCCACGCCGGGGGCGTCAGGGGTGTCGCGGTGTCCTGTCCTGGTCACGATCGTCGTAGCTCCCCAACCTTGTGTTCGTGTTGGCCGAGATGTTAGACAGCAAGAAGCGCTATACGCAATGGGCGTTGCAGCAATCGCAACGCTACTGATCAGGGAGGTCTCATGGCCGCTGAAGCCCTCGCCCGACTGGCCGAGGAACGCGTCGACCACCGTTTCAAGGGCCTCCCGCCGGACGCCGTGGGCCGCACGGTCGGTGAACTGGCCGCCGAGCGGCGCAACCTCTTCACCGGCGGCTTCTCCACCCCCGTACTGGCGCTGTCCGCCGAGCGCCTGGAGCACAACCTGCGACTGATGGAGACGTACGCCGAGCGCCACGGCCTCGCCTTCGCCCCGCACGGCAAGACCTCCATGGCCCCCCAGCTCTTCCAGCGGCAGATCGAGCACGGCGCCTGGGGCATCACCCTCGCGGTGCCGCACCAGGTCTGGGTGGCCCGGGAGTTCGGCGTGCGGCGGATCTTCCTCGCCAACGAGCTGGTGGACGCGGCGTCCCTCGTCCGGCTCGCCGCGGAACTCGCCGCCGACCCGGCCTTCCGTTTCGTCTGCTACGTCGACTCCGTGCGCGGCGTGGAGCTGATGGACGCGGCGCTCCGGGGCGCCGCCCGTCCCGTGGACGTGGTCGTGGAGCTGGCCGCGGGTGACGGCGCTCGGACCGGGGTGCGCACCGAGGCCGAGTGCGCGGCGGTCGCCGACGCCGTGGCCGCCACCGGCACCCTGCGCCTGGTCGGCGTCGCCGGGTACGAGGGCGAGGTGCCGCAGGCCACGGCGGAACGGGTGGGCGCCTGGCTGCGCCGGATGACGGCGCTGGCCGTCGAGTTCGACAAGGCGGGCCGCTTCGCCGACGCCGAGGAGATCGTGGTCAGCGCGGGCGGCAGCGCCTGGTTCGACACCGTGGCCGAGGTGTTCGCGGAGATCCCCGGGCTCTCCCGCCCGGTGCTGAAGCTGCTGCGCTCGGGGGCCTACGTCTCGCACGACGACGGCCACTACCGCCGGCTGACCCCCTTCAACCGGGTCCCCGAGGAGGGCGCGCTGGAGCCCGCGTTCCGGCTGTGGGCCCAGGTGGTCTCCCGGCCCTCCCCGGACCAGGCCTTCCTCAACGCCGGCAAGCGGGACGCCGCCTACGACCTCGACCTGCCGCTCGCCCAGGTGGTGCGCCGGGACGGCGTGGAGCGCGCGGCGACCGGGATCGAGGTGACGGGCCTGTCCGACCAGCACACCTGGCTGCGCACCGGCCCGGAGGCGGACCTGGAGGTCGGCGACTGGGTGGGGCTCGGCCTCTCCCATCCGTGCACCTCCTTCGACAAGTGGCAGCTGATCCCGGTCGCCGAGGCGGACGGCACGGTCGTCGACTGCGTCCGTACGTTCTTCTAGGAGGCCCGCGGTGGAGGACCTGGTCATCCGGGACGCGGAGGTGGTGGACGGCTCCGGCGCCGACTCCTACCGCGCCGACGGGGTCGTCGACGACGGCCGGATCGTCTCGATCGTGCGGGAGGCCGCGGCGGCCGGCTGCCAACGGCCGCGCGCGACAAGGGAACTGGACGCCGAGGGCCTGGTCCTCGCGCCCGGCTTCATCGACATGCACGCGCACAGCGACCTGGCGCTGCTGCGCGACCCGGACCACAGCGCGAAGGCCGCGCAGGGCGTGACGCTCGAAGTGCTCGGCCAGGACGGGCTGTCGTACGCGCCGGTCGACGACCGGACGCTCGCCGAGGTGCGCCGCGCGATCACCGGCTGGAACGGCGACGGCGACGACATCGACTTCGACTGGCGTTCGGTGGGCGAGTACCTGGACCGCCTGGACCGCGGTACGGCCGTCAACGCCGCCTACCTCATCCCGCAGGGCACGGTCCGCGCGCTCGTGGTCGGCTGGGAGGACCGCGAGGCGACCCCCGCGGAGCTGGACCGGATGCGGCGACTGGTCGCCGAGGGCCTGGAGCAGGGCGCGGTCGGCATGTCCTCGGGGCTGACGTACACCCCGGGCATGTACGCCAAGGACGCCGAACTCACCGAGCTGTGCCGGGTGGTGGCGCGGTACGACGGCTACTACTGCCCGCACCACCGCTCCTACGGCGCGGGCGCGCTGGAGGCGTACGCGGAGATGGTCGCGCTGACCCGGGAGGCGGGCTGCGCGCTCCATCTGGCGCACGCCACCATGAACTTCGGGGTGAACGAGGGCCGCGCGCCGCTGCTGCTGGACCTGCTGGACGGGGCACTGGCGGCCGGGGCGGACATCAGCCTCGACACCTACCCGTACACACCGGGCTGCACGACGCTCGCCGCGCTGCTGCCGAGCTGGGCGAGCGAGGGCGGACCGGAGGTGGTGCTGGCGCGGCTGCGGGACGAGGGGAGCGCCGAGCGGATCCGGCACCACATGGAGACCGTCGGCTCGGACGGCTGCCACGGGGTGCCGGTGGAGTGGGACACGATCGAGATCTCGGGGGTGGGCCGGCCGGAGCTGGGCGGGTACGTCGGCGAGCGGGTGGACGGCTGGGCGACCGCCCGGCGGCTGCTGCTGGCGGACGAGCTGGGCACGACGATCCTCCAGCACGTCGGCCACGAGGAGAACGTCCGGGCGATCATGCGCCACCGCGTCCACACCGGCGGCTCCGACGGCATCCTCCAGGGCACGAAGCCGCACCCGCGGGCCTACGGCACCTTCCCGGAGTACCTCGGCCGGTACGTGCGGGAGCTGGGGGTGCTGTCGCTGGAGGAGTGCGTGGCGCATCTGACCTCGCGCCCGGCGGCCCGGCTGCGGCTGCCGGACCGGGGCCTGGTCCGCGAGGGGTACCGGGCGGACCTGGTCCTGTTCGACCCGCGGACGGTCGCCGCCGGCTCGACGTACGACAACCCCCGGCGGCTGCCCACGGGCATCCCGCACGTCCTGGTCGACGGCCGGTTCGTGATCGAGGACGGGCGCCGGACGGACGTCCTGGCGGGGCGGGCGGTCCGCAGGACGCCCGCCCCGTGACGACGGGCGTCAGGGCTTGGGCAGGACGCACCCGGTGGCGCTCAGGTCCAGCTTGTTGTCGATCCCGAAGCAGGCGGGGAACTGGTGGGTCTGCTGGGCGTAGTTGATGCCCTGGCGGACCGTGACGTTCCCTGCCGCGTCGACCTCGCAGGGGTTGTTGACGGTGCAGCTCTGGCCGTCCTCGTTGCCGGTGTTGTTCACGGCGACGACCCGGCCGGTGGCCCGGTCGAGGACGGGCGAGCCGGAGGTGCCGCCGATGGTGTCGCAGGCGGAGGTGTAACGGAGGGAGTCCTTCCAGGTCCAGCCCCCCTCCTTCAGGCGGTACGCGAAGCCGTCGACGGAGCAGTTGTAGATCCGCTTCCAGTAGCCCGAGACGACGCTGATGGCGGTGCCGGTGACGGGGCGGGTGTCGTTCAGGGTGAGCGCGCTGATCCCGTACGAGGAGCTGATCTGCGCGTAGGTGCGGGTGAGCTGGTAGATCGCGGCGTCGGTGTCGGTCATCGTCGCGTAGGCGATCTTGCTGGCGCGCAGGGTGGCGACGCGGGTGCCGGCGGAGTTGAGCAGCCCGAAGGAGCGGGTGGACGCCCGGTCGACGACGACCTCGCCGGGTTCGGGGAATCCGCCCTCCAGGCAGTGGCCGTTGGTGAGGACGAGCGCGGGGTCGTCGGCCTCGGAGTCGGGCATCCGGACGACCGAGCCGGAGCAGTTGCTGAGCGACACGGTCCCGGCGAAGTCGACCGCCTGGATCGCGGGTGCGGCGCTGTCGGCCCGTTCGGGAGCGGCGGCCGCGGGTGCCACGCCGGCCCCGGCGGTCGCCAGGGCGATGAGCGCGACGACGAGAGGCTTTCTCATGTGGGGGTCCCCTCTTGCGACGAAGGCGACCGGAGATCTTCCGGTCACCCGCTGACGAGCCGGACGTGGACATGCCACGGCAGACTTGTCATGCGCATTGTTATGTGAGGGGCCTGTGGGAACAAGGAGCCGTTTCCGGCCACGCGAGGCAGGGCCCCGGACCCGGCGACAGGGGCTCCCCCGGCGCGGCGACCACCGATACCGCCGCAAATCACCCGTCTCACGTGGTGGAAAACACGGCCCAAGGGGCGTTACCGGGCCGTAAGCTCCCTGACATGCAGGTGATCCAGTCGACCAAGCTCGCCAATGTCTGTTACGAGATCCGGGGCCCGGTTCTCGAGGAGGCCATGCGGCTTGAGGCGGCGGGCCACCGCATCCTCAAGCTCAACACCGGCAACCCGGCCGCCTTCGGGTTCGACTGCCCGCCGGAGATCCTTGAGGACATCCTGCGGAACGTCTCCTCCGCGCACGGCTACGGCGACGCCAAGGGGCTGCTCGCGGCCCGCCGCGCCGTCGTCATGCACAACCAGACCCTCGGCATCGAGACCGACGTCGAGCACGTCTTCATCGGCAACGGCGTCTCCGAGCTGATCGTCATGGCGATGCAGGGCCTCCTCGACGACGGCGACGAGGTCCTCGTACCGTCGCCGGACTACCCGCTGTGGACCGCGGCCGTGTCGCTGTCCGGGGGCACGGCCGTGCACTACCGCTGCGACGAGCAGGCCGACTGGACGCCCGACCTGGCGGACGTGGAGCGGAAGATCACCGACCGCACCAAGGCGCTGGTGATCATCAACCCGAACAACCCGACGGGCGCCGTCTACGACGAGGCCGTGCTCAAGGGGCTCACCGACATCGCCCGCCGGCACAACCTGCTGGTCTGCTCCGACGAGATCTACGACAAGATCCTCTACGACGGCGCCACCCACACCCCGACCGCGGCCGTCGCGCCGGACCTGCTCACCCTCACCTTCAACGGCATGTCGAAGGCGTACCGGGTCGCGGGGTACCGGGTCGGCTGGATGGCCATCTCCGGGCCGCGGGCGCACGCCGACTCCTACATCGAGGGCCTGACGATCCTGGCCAACATGCGGCTGTGCGCCAACATGCCGGGGCAGCACGGGGTGGTCGCCGCGCTCAGCGGACGGCAGACCATCAACGAGCTGGTGCTGCCGGGCGGCCGGCTCAAGGAGCAGATGGACGTCGCCTACGACCTGCTCACCCAGATCCCCGGCGTGAGCTGCGTACGGCCCAAGGGGGCGCTCTACCTCTTCCCGCGCCTGGACCCGAAAGTCTTCAAGGTCAAGGACGACCGGCAGCTCGTCCTGGACCTGCTGCGCCGCGAGAAGATCATGGTGGTCCAGGGCACCGGCTTCAACTGGAGCGAGCCCGACCACTTCCGGGTGGTGACCCTGCCGACCGCGGGGGACCTCAGGGACGCGGTGACCCGGATCGGGAACTTCCTCGACGGCTACGGCCAGCCCTGACCGGTGATTCCGGGGACGACTCAACTTTAGACGAAATCTAAGCTAGGATGGCTTCCTGTCAGCACAGGAGGCCATCCCCATGTACGAACCGATCCGCAGCAAGTCGGTCCACAGCACGATGGCCGGCACCACCTCCGACTTCCCCCACCGGACGCGCGAGGAGGAGCTGGACATCCAGCTGGCGGGCCATCTCGCCGCGCTGCTCGCCGTCACCGACGAGCTGCGCGCCCTGGCCCCCACACCCGACCTGGACACCGCGGCCGACCGGCTCGCCGAGCAGGTGACCCGGCTGCGCGGCGGCCTGGTCCGGGCCGTGCCCTCGGGCGAGGCCCGCGAGCCGGCCGCACTGCACCGGCGGGCCCACGCGCTCGCCGGACGCGCCCTGGTCGTCGCGGCCTCCCGCGCCGACACGGCGGCCGCGATCCTGTCCGCCGAGCGCATGGACGCCCACGCGAAGTCCCTGGACCCCCGCGAACTCGCGTCCCACTGAGCCCCGCCCCAGGGCTCACCCCCGAACGGCCCCGGTCCGCGTGCACCCGCAGCGACGCGCGTACCGGGCGCCATGACCGTCAGTAGCCTGAGCGGCATGGGCATGGACTACGCGAAGATGCGCGTGATCGCCGAGAAGCTCGAGTCCTTCGCCGAGCGGCTCGAAGGTGCCTGGAGCGTGGAGATCGGCCCCTCCGGACCGGTCCTGGCCATGGCACGCCGACCGACCCGCCACGAGGGCACGATCCGGCGCATCTGCGAGCAACTGGACCAGCAGCTCTCCACGACGCACCCCGGTCACGTCTGTGCCAACGGCCCCGAGATCGAACACCCGGCGATCGGACGTATGCGCCTTCCCGACGCGGTCGTGATCCCGGTCGAGGTCCTCGACGAGGAGGGCCTGGCCGTCGACGCCACGCGGGTCCTCGCCGTCGTCGAGATCGTCTCGCCGTCCAACCCCGACAACGACTACGTCGACAAGCTCGCCGACTACCCGGCCATGGGCATCCCCCCACTACCTGATCGTCGACCCCCGCAACGGAACCGTCCAGGTCTACTCCGAGCCCTGGGGGGACCGCTACCGGCACCACGATCCCTATATCTACGGGGACCTGGTGCCCTTCGGCCCCTGGCAAGTGGAAACCACCGATTTCCGGCGCTACGGCAAGGCGGGGGACGTCACGGAGTGAGCCTCGGCCGGAGGCTGCGGTTCCCGTTGTGATCCGGGTCGGGGGCTTCACCCTTCGTTCATGCGCGACACCCTGGAACGTCCCCTTCCGAGAGCACGCTCCCCCGCGTGAGACGCATCATGGGAATCGTCCTCGCGGTCCTGCTGATCGGCGGCGTGGTGGCAGCCGTCGTGGCGGGCCGGGAAACCGGGGACAAGGGCACGGCAACGAAGACCGTGCAGGCAGTCATCGGATCGGAGAAGGCCGAGTTCTTCGCCGATCCCGACGTGGTGGAAGCCCTCGCCGCCAAGGGCTACACCGTGCGGACCGAGACGTCCGGGTCCTGGGCCATGGAGGGACTGGACCTGGAGGGGTACGACTTCGCGTTCCCCTCCGGCAAGGCCCCCGCCGACGAACTCGCGGCCAAGTACGAGGTGCGCCAGCCCCTGCCGCGCCCCTTCTACTCGCCGCTGGTCGTCGTCGCCCACCGCTCCGCGGCCGAGGTGCTCGCCGCGAACGGCCTGGTCGCCCTGGACGGTGAGCACCGCGGCACCCTCAGGATGGACGCCTATCTCGACGCGGCCCGCGCGGACCGGACCTGGCAGCGGCTCAAGGGCGCCGAGAAGTACGGGGAGCTGACCGGCACCCTGTACATCGCCTCCACCGACCCCGAGACCTCCAACTCCGGCGCCCTCTACCTCGCCGCGGCCTCCTACGTCGCGAACGGCGGCCGGGTCGCCGCGAGCGGCGGGGACGTCGACGCGACCGCGCCGCTGATGCGGAAGCTGGTCAGCGTGCAGGGCGCCCAGCAGTCCAGCTCGGACGCGGCGTTCCGGGACTTCGTCAGCGGCGCCGGCAACCCGCTGGTCCTCGTCTACGAGTCCCAGGTCGCGGCGCTGCTCGGCCAGGGCCAGGGGGTGGACGACCTGACCGTCCTGTACCCGGACACCACCGCCAACAGCGACCACACCGTCGTACCGCTCACCGAGGAGGGCCGCGCACTGGGCGAACTGCTCGGCTCCGACCCGGAGTTGCGCAGGCTGGCGGTCCGGCACGGATTCCGGCCGCAGGGCACCAACGCCGAGTTCACCGCGGCCACCGCCGCGCACGCGGCCTACCTCAACCAGAAGCTCGCCGGTGTCCGGCAGGCGCCCGTGCCCACCTCCGAGGTGCTGCACGACATGGCGCGCCGGGCCGGTTCCTAGGGGGAGAACACACATGACCGAAGACACCTTCACGCTCACGCCGCCCGAGGCCGTCGCGCCCGTGCCCCGGGAGAAGGCCGGCGGGCTCGTCCCCGTCGACGAGGGCGTCCGGGCGGGCATCGCGCAGAAGGCCGCCGACTACGTCCGGTCGCTCGCCGTACTCGACGCCCGCTCCCCGGAGTTCGCCGGCAAGGTCGGCGAGATCACGGCGCTCGGCGCGGGCGAGATGCGCAGCGCCGCCGCGCAGTCCAACCGGATGCTGGAGCGGACCGTCCGCAGCCTGCCCGACCAGGGCGGCGACGCCCAGTCGCAGGTCGCGGGGTCGCTCGTCGCACTGCGCCGGGTGATCGAGGACCTGGACCCGCGGGACCTGCCCGCGTCCAAGGGCCGCAAGTTCCTCTCCCGGCTGCCCGGCGGCAACAAGCTGCGCGACCACGTCGCCAAGTACGCCTCCTCGCAGACCACGCTGAACCGGATCGTGGGCTCGCTGCGCGGCGGGCAGGACGAACTGCGCCGGGACAACGCCGCGTTGCAGACCGAACGGGTCCGCCTGTGGGAGACCATGGGCAAGCTCCAGGAGTACGTGGTGCTCACCGAGGCCCTGGACACGGCCGTCGAGCAGCACATCGGCGGTGTCGGGGACCCCCAGGCCGCCGACACGCTCCGCGCCGACGTGCTCTTCCCGGTCCGGCAGAAGCACCAGGACCTGCTGACCCAGCTCGCGGTGTGCGCCCAGGGCTACCTCGCGATGGACGTCGTACGGCGCAACAACGAGGAACTGATCAAGGGCGTCGACCGGGCCGCCACGACCACCGTCTCGGCGCTCCGGATCTCCGTGATGCTGGCCTCCGCGCTGGACAACCAGAAGAAGGTCATCGAGCAGGTCAACGCCCTGCGCGGCACCACCGAGGACCTGGTGCGGGCCAACGCCGAGATGCTCTCCACGCAGAGCGGGGAGATCCAGCGGATCGCGGCGGACCCCGCGGTCGGCGCGGAGACGCTGCGGTCGGCCTTCCAGCAGATCTACCGCACCCTCGACGCGATCGACACCTACAAGGTCCAGGCGACCGAGGTGATGGCCACCACGGTGGAGAACCTGACGGCCGAACTCCAGCACGCCTCGGTCTACTTGGAGCGCAGCCGCACCCAGGGCGCCCTCGAAGGGGGGCTCGGATGAGACGTACCGCCCTCCGGCGCACCGCCGCGCTGCTCTGCGCGGCCCTGTTCGCCGCCGCCTGCACCGCCGAGGACGGCAAGGACCCCGAGGCCCCCGAGCCCGGCACCCTGCGCGTCCTCGCCTCCAGCGAACTCGCCGACATGACCCCGGTCCTGGAACGCGTCGAGCAGGACACCGGCATCCGGGTCGAGGCCACGTACACCGGCACCCTGGACGCCGTGGAGCTGCTGGCCGGGGGTGGGACGGACGGGAAGTACGACGCGCTGTGGCTGTCCTCCAACGACTATCTGCGGCTGCGCCCCGAGGCGGCGCGGAAGGTCGTCTCGGAGACCCCGGTGATGAGCAGCCCGGTCGCCATCGGCGTCCGGCAGCGGACCGTGGACAAGCTCGGCTGGAAGCCCGACCGGGTCACCTGGTCGCAGGTCGAACAGGCCGTGCGGGACGGGCGGTTGACGTACGGCATGACCGACCCGGCGCGCTCCAACTCCGGCTTCGCCACGCTGGTCTCGGTCGCCTCGGCGCTCTCCGGCGCCCAGTCGGCGCTGACCGACGAGGACGTCTCGGCGGCGAGCGGCCGGCTGAAGGAGTTCTTCGGGGGCCAGCGGCTGACCTCGGGCTCCTCGGGCTGGCTGGCCACGGCCTACGAGCGGCGCGAGGACGTCGACGCGATGCTGAACTACGAGTCCGTCCTCATGGGCGTTCCGGGCCTGACCGTGATCCGCCCCGGCGACGGTGTCGTCACCGCCGACTACCCGATCTCCTCGCTCGCCTCGACGGACCCGGCCACCCGGGAGAAGGTCCGCCGGCTGACGGAGGCCCTGCGCCGCCCGGACATGCAGCAGGAGATCACCGACCTCACCCACCGCCGTCCGGTCGTCGCCTCGGTCTCACCCGGCGCGGGCCTGGACCCCGGACGCAGGCGCGAACTGCCCTTCCCGGGCAGCCGTTCCGTCGCCGACGGCCTGCTCGACGCCTACGAGAACGACCTGCGCCGCCCCTCCCGGACGGTGTACGTGCTGGACACCTCCGGCTCGATGGAGGGCGACCGCCTGACCGGGCTGAAGTCCGCCCTCACCGACCTGACCGGTGACTTCCGGGAACGGGAGGAGGTGACGCTGATGCCGTTCGGCTCGGCGGTGAAGAGCGTGCGGACGCACGTCGTGGACCCGGCCGATCCGCAGGCCGGACTGCGCGCGATCCGCGCGGACACCAAGGCGCTGACCGCCGAGGGCGACACCGCGATCTACACCTCGCTGCGGGAGGCCTACGACCACCTGGGCGCCGGGCGGGACACGTTCACCTCGATCGTGCTGATGACGGACGGCGAGAACACCGCGGGCGCCCGGGCCGGCGAGTTCGACGCCTTCTACGCCGGGCTCGACGCCGAGCGGCGCCGCACACCCGTCTTCCCCATTCTCTTCGGCGACTCCGACCGGTCCGAGCTGGAGCACATCGCCGACCTGACCGGTGGCCGCCTCTTCGACGCCCGGCAGGGTTCGCTGGACGGCGCCTTCGAGGAGATCCGTGGCTATCAGTAGGTATCTGGAGTCCCGCAAGAACATCGCCGGCAGTGTGTGCGGGCTGGCCGGGCTGGGGCTGACCTTCACCGGGGTGGCGGGCCCGTACTGGCCGGTCGTGGTGGCGGGACTGTACGGCGCGGGTGCGCTGATCGCACCGCCGGAGCGGCCCGCGCCGCCCGATTTCCCGGATCCGACGGCCCAACTGGACGAGCTGCGCGCGGACTTCGAGAAACTGGGCGAGTACCTGGCCGAGGTGGAGCTGGCGCCGGCCGCCGCGGGCCGGCTCACCGAGCTGACGGACCTGCTGACCGCGCTGCTCGCGCCGGGCTGGGCCACCCAGCTCCTCGCCCAGGACCCGGAGGGGCTGCACACCCTGTCCCGGGCGGTCCGGCAGGACCTGCCCGAGGCGGTCGACAGCTATCTGCGGGCCAGGTGGTGGACGCGGCTGACCCCGGGCCAGGAGCCGCCGGAGCGGCATCTGGAGCGGCAGCTCGGTGTGCTGCGGCAGGAGGCGGAGCGCCTGGCGGCGAGCCTGCGGGACGCGGAGGCCCGCCGCCAGGAGACCCACACCCGGTACCTGGAGGACCGGGGCGGGGGTGAGGGGATCAGCGTGTGACGGTCACCGTCACCGAGGCCGTGGCGGCCTGGTGCAGGTCGTCACCGGGCCAGCTCACCGTGTAGGTGTTGGCCCGGCGGGCGCGCGGGATGTCGTTGATGGTGAAGGTGCCGTCGGCGGCGACCGTCACCGACGACAGCGTGCCGGTGCCCTGGCGGTCGGTGCGCTGCACCCTCAGCACCGCGCGCTCCGGCAGCGTCTTGCCCTGGGCGGTGAAGGTGCCGGTCAGTTCGACGCCGGTGCTCAGGGACGCCTCAGCGGGGCCGGTCAGCGCGATGGCGGTGGGCGCCTTGCCGACGGACACCGTGCGGGTGACGTCGGTGGCCGGGCGGTGGGTGAGGTCGCCGAGGTAGGAGACGGTGTAGGCGGCCTCCCCCACCAGGTCGGGCTCGTCGAGGAGGGTGTAGGTGCCGTCCGCCTCCACGGTGAAGGGGCCCAGGTCGCGGGTGCCGGTCGCGTCCGTGCGGGTCGCGCTCACCTTCAGGGGCTCGGCGGGCACCGGTCCGTCGTGCTCCAGCCGGCCCCGCACGGAGAGCGGCTCGCCCGCGACGGCCTGGGCGGGGCTGTGGGTGAGGGTCTCGCCCAGCCGGACGTCGTACTGGACGGCCGGGGGCTGGATGACGTGCAGCCAGTACTGGGTGCCGGCGGTGTTGGTGGTGACGGTGAAGAGCCGGGAGCCGTCGGCCGACCACTCCATGCCGCGCGGCGCCACCCGGTCGCCGTCGAGGGCGCCCTCGAAGACGAACTCCAGCGGGGCGGTGGATCGCCCGGATCGGCGGGCTGCACCAGCAGGTCCGGGGTGGCGCCGGTGGCCGCGGAGCCCCGGGCGACTTACTTGCCGTCCCCGCCGAAGGCGACCGCGGAGGCGGTGGCGCCGGCGGGCAGGGCCGGGTAGCCCTCGGCGGCGTCGGAGAGGTCGGCGGTGTTCAGCAGCCGGTGCCCGTAGGCCGCGTCGGCGAGGGCGACCTTCTCGCCGTCCGCGGAGAACGACAGGTCCTTGAGGTTCAGGGCGCCCTTGCCGTCGGCGTCGGCGAAGCGGCGGGTAGTAGTCGGTGCGGGCGTGCTGTATTCAACTGTGCCCCCCCACAGGCTGTGTTGAGGGTCCCACGGGATGCGTGAGACACCTGTAAAGGGCGTGAAACATTCGTGAAGATCGGCATCGCAAGCAGGAAACGCCGTAGTTCCAGGGGCAGTTGGGCGGATTCCCTCGTTCTACGGGCGGTGGCGGCAGCACGGCCCCGCACGCCGTTGTGCGGGGCCACGGTTCGTGACGATGTGCCGCCACCCGCGGCCGGCCGTGACGATCACTGGTCAGGGCTCCCATCGGGCCGGCCGCGGGGGATCTCGGGGTGGGCGGGGCCCACCGGTGGGCGTCAGCCCAGGCGCGCCACGAGCGCCCGGTACTCGTCCCACAGTTCCTTCGGGGTGTGCTCACCGAAGGTGTTGAGGTGCTCGGGGACCAGCGCCGCCTCCTCGCGCCAGACCTCCTTGTCGACCGTGAGCAGGAAGTCCAGGTCGGACTCGGCCAGTTCCAGGCCCTTGGTGTCGAGCGCGTCCTTGGTCGGCAGGATGCCGATCGGGGTCTCGACGCCCTCCGCCCGGCCCTCCAGGCGCTCCACGATCCACTTCAGGACCCGGGAGTTCTCGCCGAAGCCCGGCCAGACGAACTTGCCCTCGTCGTTCTTGCGGAACCAGTTGACGTAGTAGATCTTCGGGAGCTTCGAGGCGTCCTTGTCCTTGGCGACCTCGACCCAGTGGCCCATGTAGTCGCCCATGTTGTAGCCGCAGAACGGCAGCATGGCGAAGGGGTCGCGGCGCAGCTCGCCGACCTTGCCCTCGGCGGCGGCGGTCTTCTCGGAGGCCACGTTGGCGCCGAGGAAGACGCCGTGGTTCCAGTCGAAGGACTCCGTCACCAGCGGGACGGCGGTGGCACGCCGGCCGCCGAAGAGGATCGCGGAGATCGGCACGCCCTTGGGGTCCTCCCACTCGGGCGCGATGATCGGGCACTGGGCGGCGGGGACGGTGAAGCGGGCGTTGGGGTGGGCGGCGGGGGCCTCGGCGGACGGGGTCCAGTCGTTGCCCTTCCAGTCCGTGAGGTGGGCCGGGGTCTCCTCCGTCATGCCCTCCCACCAGATGTCGTTGTCGTCGGTGAGGGCGACGTTGGTGAAGACGGAGTTGCCCCACAGGGTCTTCATGGCGTTGGCGTTGGTGTGCTCGCCGGTGCCGGGCGCGACGCCGAAGAAGCCGGCCTCGGGGTTGATGGCGTACAGCCGGCCGTCCTCGCCGAACCGCATCCAGGCGATGTCGTCACCGATGGTCTCGACCGTCCAGCCGGAGATCGTGGGCTCCAGCATGGCGAGGTTGGTCTTGCCGCAGGCGGACGGGAAGGCGGCGGCGACGTACTTGGCCTCCCCGGAGGGCGGGGTCAGTTTCAGCACGAGCATGTGTTCGGCGAGCCAGCCCTCGTCGCGGGCCATGACGGAGGCGATGCGCAGGGCGTAGCACTTCTTGCCGAGCAGGGCGTTGCCGCCGTAGCCGGAGCCGTAGGACCAGATCTCGCGGGTCTCGGGGAAGTGGGAGATGTACTTCGTCGAGTTGCACGGCCACGGCACGTCCTGCTCGCCGGGGGCCAGCGGGGCGCCGAGGGTGTGGACGGCCTTGACGAAGAAGCCCTCCTCGCCCAGCTCGTCGAGGACGGGCCGGCCCATGCGGGTCATGGTGCGCATGGAGACGGCGACGTAGGCGGAGTCGGTGATCTCGACGCCGATCGCGGACAGCGGCGAGCCGAGGGGGCCCATGCAGAAGGGCACCACGTACATCGTGCGGCCCTTCATCGAGCCGCGGAACAGGCCCTTCTCGCCCGCGAAGATCTCCCGCATCTCGGCGGGGGCCTTCCAGTGGTTGGTGGGGCCGGCGTCGGCCTCCCGCTCGGAGCAGATGAAGGTGCGGTCCTCGACCCGGGCGACGTCGGTGGGGTCGGAGGCCGCGTAGTAGGAGTTCGGGCGCTTGATCGGGTCGAGCTTCCGGAAGGTTCCCTTCTCCACGAGCTCCCCGCACAGGCGCTCGTACTCGGCCTCGGAGCCGTCGCACCAGACCACGTTGTCCGGCTGGGTCAGTTCGGCGATCTCGTTGACCCACGAGATCAGTTCCTGGTGGTGGGTGGGAACGACGGAGGGAGCCGCGTTGTCGCGCGCCACGATTGCTCCTTGATGAGGGATTTTTGGTTGGAGGCCCCGTGGGGGCTGCGACCCGAATGCTTGCCAGAGGGGTACCTGGCGCTCATCCGGTGCCGACCGCACTCATTTGATCATCCGACGGTCGCGCCCATATGTCCAGAGGGCGTCACAGGTGAGCGAACGTGAGGATGGCCACGTCCGCTTCAGAGCGAGGTCACACGGCCGTCAACTCCCATGAGACGATGGCCACTCTGTGTGCCGCACTGATATGTAACCTACGGTTCCGTAGGTACGATTCGGCCATGACTGCGTCCGTCCCTGACGCGCCCGTGGACCTGCCCGCCGCCGGCCGCGGTCCCGTCGCGCCTTCCCTGCCGCAATTCGTCAAGCCCAAGCTCCGGGGCTGGCTGCACCTGGGCATGTTTCCGGCCGTACTCGTCGCCGGCCTGGTGCTGACCGCCCTCGCCGACTCCTCCCGGGGCCGTGTGGCCTGCGGGATCTACGTCCTCACCGCCTGCCTGCTGTTCGGCGTGAGCGCGCTGTACCACCGGGGTGACTGGAGCCCGCGGATGGACGGCATCCTGCGCCGGCTGGACCACGCCAACATCTTCCTGATCATCGCGGGCACCTACACCCCGCTGACCATGCTGCTCCTGCCCGGCGCCAAGGGTCAGTGGCTGCTGTGGGGCATCTGGGCGGCGGCCGCCGCGGGCATCGTCTTCCGGGTCTTCTGGGTCGGCGCCCCGCGCTGGCTGTACACGCCCTGTTACATCGCGATGGGCTGGGCGGCGGTGTTCTTCCTGCCCGACTTCATGCGCACGGGCGGCATCGCGGTCCTGGTCCTGGTGATCGTCGGCGGACTGCTCTACAGCGCGGGCGGCGTCATCTACGGCATCAAGCGCCCGAACCCCTCACCCCGCTGGTTCGGCTTCCACGAGGTCTTCCACTCCTTCACCCTGGCCGCCTTCGTGGTCCACTACGTCGGCATCTCGCTGGTGGCGTACCAGCACGCCTGAGCCGTCCCGCCCGCACCGGGGCCACGGTCCGTGCGACCGTGGCCCCTCTCCGTGTCCGCCCACCCCCGGCCGGTGCCGGACAATGAGCCGTATGACGGCCGCACGCAGCACCACCACCGCCGGTCCGGCCCGGCCGGGACTGCGCGAGCGGAAGAAGATCAGAACCAGGGCGGCGATCCGCGCGGCGACGTACGCGCTCGTCCGCGAGCAGGGCTACGACGCCACGACCGTGGAGCAGATCGCCGAGCGTGCCGAGGTGTCCCCCTCCACGGTCTTCCGCTACTTCCCCGTCAAGGAGGACATCGTCCTGCCCGACCGGCCCGGCCCGGTCCTGTCCGCGGAGATCCGCGAGCGCCCGGCCGACGAGCCCTGGCGCGACGCGCTGCGGCACGTCCTGGAGCGGGCCGTCGACCGCGCCCTGGCGGAGGACCCCGAGGTGCTGCTGCTGCGGTCGCGGCTGGTGGTCACCGTGCCGGCGGTCCGCTCCCGGCTGCTGGAGTCCCTCTCGGTGACCGGGCGGGCGCTCAGCGGGACCCTCGCCGAACGCGGCGGCCTGGATCCGGACGGCCTGGAGGTCCGCGTGCACACCATGGCCCTGGTCGGCGGAGTCACGGAGGCCGCCCTGTACTGGGCCGAGCACGGCTTCCGCGACGACCCGACCGTGCTGCTGCGCCGCGCCCTGGACGTCCTGGAGCAGGGCCCGCCCGGAAAAAAGCCCTGAGCCGGAGCCCCTCCCCCATGGCATCCTGACCGCGTGACCGCAGCGGAGATCCACCTCGAAGTAGCCCCCGAACTGGCCCTGTTCGTCCCGCACGGACGGCGGACGGGCGTCACCGCGCTCACCACCGACGGCGTCTCCTCGCTCGGCCACGTCGTGGAGTCCCTCGGCGTACCGCTCACCGAGGTCGGCACGCTGGAGGTGGACGGCCGCGAGGTACCGGTGTCGTACGTGGCCCGCCCCGGGGAGTCGGTCCGGGTACGGGCCGTCCCGCGCCCCCAGGAGGTCCCCGGCGCGCCCCTGCGCTTCCTGCTCGACGTCCATCTGGGCACCCTCGCCCGGCGCCTGCGCCTCCTCGGCGTCGACGCCGCCTACGAGTCCACCGACATCGGCGACCCGGCCCTCGCGGCCCGCTCGGCGGCCGAGCGGCGGGTCATGCTCAGCCGCGACCGGGGCCTGCTGCGGCGGCGCGAGCTGTTCGCCGGGGCGTACGTCTACAGCACGCAGCCGGAGGAGCAGCTCCGGGACGTCCTGGAGCGGTTCCGGCCCGAGCTGCGGCCGTGGACCCGGTGTACCGCCTGCGGGGGGCTGCTGAAGCCGGCGACGTTGGAGGACGTCGCCGATCAGTTGCACGACGGGACGCAGCGGAATTACGACGTGTTCGCCCAGTGCGGGGAGTGTGGGCGGGCGTACTGGAAGGGCGCGCACCACGATCAGCTTGTCGCGATCGTGGAGCGCGCCCTTGCGCTCCGCGCGGAGCGGTGGTGACGGGCGGGGGCCGCGGGAAGCTGCGGCGCCGTCGTGGCTGGTCGCGCCCACGCGGCGGAGCCGCAAATCGATGCGGCCCCGCGCCCCTGGGGGCACGCCCCTAGCGGCGCGCCCCCAGGTCCTTCTTTCCGCAGGCCACGCCGTCCTTGTTCCTGTCCAGTTTCAGTGGGTCGTCCTTGCCGTTGAGCTTCAGGCGGCCGTAGTCGTTCTTCTTGAGCCAGTCGCAGCGGGACTTGGCCGTCGCCTTCACGGTCGGCGGGAAGTGCGTCGGAACGCAGACGTTGGCGGAGCCGTAGTGCCGGTCGCAGCCGGAGACAGTCGGGCTGACCTTCTGCGCGGCCCGCTTCTTGCCCGGCTCGGTGACCTTGCCGGACAGGTCGTCGGCGAAGGAGTGGACGTGCGCCGAGGCGTCCGTCGCGCTCAGGGCCGCGGGGCCCTGCAGATGGACCCACTTGGCGACCGAGGGCACGCCGTTGGCGTCGACCGCGAAGAGCATGTACCAGCCGGGCGGGGCCAGGTTGGGGTTGCTCGTCACATTGAGGTCGATGTTGTTGCCGTCGACGGACAGCGGCAGGTCGACGAACCGCTGGTTGGGGTCCGAGGAGTGGGTGACCGCCGCCGGACGGATCAGCTCCGCCTTGGCGATGGGCCGGTCCACGGTGATCCGCTGGGTGTCGCCGTACGTCCACTCGGTGTCGATCACCGAAGTGATCGTCGGGCGCTGGCCCTTGAGGAGGTAGGGCGGGGTGTAGATGGACACGTTGTGGTTCCAGGAACCGTTGCCCGGGTTGTCACCGGTGGTCATCACCCGGCCGTCCGGGAGCAGGAACGCCGAGGAGTGGTAGCCGCGGGCCTCCGGGTCGGCGGCGACCTGGTCGAAGGTCTCTGTCTCGGGGTCGAAGATCGACGTCTCGTAGACGGGGTCGGCGCGGTTGTGCAGGGCGCCGCCGGTCTCCAGCACCTTGCCGTCGGGCAGCAGGACCGCCGAGACGTACATCTTGCCCTGGGCGCCGGTCTGCGGCACCGGTCCGTTGCCGAGGTCGACCGTGCCCTGCGGGATCGGCGGCCCGGCCACGTACGCGGGGCTCGGCTGCTTGAGGTCGATGATGTCGGTCAGCCGGTTGCCGTCCGGGTTGGAGTCGATGTTGCCGCCGCCGAGGGTGAGGACCTTCTGGTCCTGCGCCGGGGGCAGCAGCACGCTCGCCGACTGGTCCCGCTCGTCCTTGTTCTGGAGCCCCGGCACCTGGGTGACGGTGTTGGCGCCGTAGTCGTAGATCGCGGAGCCGGTGCCCGGGATGTTGTTGCCGAAGACATGGCTGCCGGAGTAGAAGAGCCGGCCGTCCTGCATGAGGATCATGGACGGGTACAGGCCCCAGTACGACCAGGTCTGGTTGACCTTCCACAGTTCGAGCCACTTCTGCTCGGCGTCCGACCAGAGTTCGGCCGTCACCGAACCGGTGGAGTCCTCCTTCAGTCCGCCGAAGGAGATCACGTCACCGTTGCCGAGGATCGTCGCCGAGGGGTACCAGTGACCGTCGTTCATGTCGTTGGTCTTGGAGTAGGTCTCGGTCGCGGGGTCGAAGATGTACGAGTCCTTGTATCCCTGGTAGCCGATCGTGCCGTCCGCCGACGGATAGCCCTTGTTGCCGCTCATCACCAGCACGCGCCCGTCCTGGAGCTGGACGTGGCCGGCGCAGAACATGTCCTTCGGGGTGGGGACGATCTTGTAGGTGCCGTTGACCGGGTCGTACACCGCGGAGGTGAAGGTGCCCGCCTCGAACATCTCCTCGCTGTTGCCGGAGCCGGCGATCAGCAGCACCTTGCCGTTGTGCAGCACGACGGAGTGCATCGAGCGCACCGGGTTCTGCACCGGCAGCACGTCCCAGCGGCCGTTGGCGCACTCCGCGGCGGTCCCCGTGCACTGGGGCGGCGGGGTGACGTCGGGGACCTGCTCCATCGTGTAGTCGTCGGTGGTCGCCGAACCGGTGCCGTACACGGAGACGCCCCAGCTGATCCGGTCGGTGCCGGCCGGGACCTCCGGGGTGCGCACGGTCGCCTCGGTCCACGCCGAGGCCATGTCCAGCGTCTTCAGGTCGGTCCAGTACTGCCAGCCGGCCGTGGTGTCGTGGCGGAACAGGGTGAGGTTGGCGTCCGGGGTGGTGGTCTTGTACCAGAGGCCCAGGTCGTACTGCTTGCCCGGCGACACCGCCGGCGCGCAGGACGCCGACTCGGTGATCAGTGCCTTGCGGTCGCCGTCGACCCGGCGGGTCAGGGTGACCTTCATCGCCTTGGAGCCCGAGTGGGCGTCGGCGACGGTCTCGAAGCTGAAGTCGTTGTCGCCCCAGCCGGACTTGGACCAGCAGAAGGGCATGTCGCCACTGCCGGCGGTCTCGAAGCCGGGGTTCTGGACGAGGTTGGCGGCGGAGGCGGACTGAGGTGTGGTCAGGAGAAGCCCGGCGGTGAGGGTACCCACCGCGATCAGGGCCGTTCTCCGTCTGTGTCTCATGCGGTGCTCCTTGCTGTGCGGCTCCTGTGCTGCTCCCCGCCGGAGGTCCTGCGGGGCAGGTAGACCAGCGCCTCGGTGGCTGCGAAGCGCAGGACGAACGTGGTGACCAGGGCGAGCGCGGTCGCGGACAGGGCTCCGAGGTGCAACTGGTGCACGAACAGGGCGATCAGCGGGATGCGCAGCACGAGATCGGCGTTGGCGAGCAGCGCGAACCGGCCGGCGCGGTCCCACCAGCGCCGGTGCACACGTCGGTCGCGGAAGAGCAGGTGCTCGATGAGCAGGAAGTTCCAGGCGACCCCGAACTGGTTGGCGACGATCTCGGCGGGCAGGTAGTGCATGCCGAACCCGGTGAGGATCCACAGGGCGAGCAGGTTCGGTACGAACCCGGAAGCGCCGATCAGGCCGAAGCCGACCATGCGGGCGGCCGGGGTCGCGGTGCGCAGGCCCGCCAGGTGACGCAGGAAGCGCAGGCCCTCCTGGGCGGTCGACTTGGACTCGCCCGCGAACCGGTCCTGGAAGACGAACGGGACCTCGGCGACCTGGCGCGGGCGGCTGCGGACGGCGAGTTCGAGGAGGATCTTGTACCCGAGCGGCTTGAGGACGTCGGCGGTCACGGCCTGGCGGCGCAGCGCGAAGAAGCCGCTCATCGGGTCGCTGATGCCGTGCAGCCGTCTCGGGAAGAGGGACTTGGTGAGCCAGGTGGCGCCCCGGGATACGGCGACCCGGTAACTGCCCGCTAGCCCGGCCCGGCTGCCGCCCTTGATGTACCGGGAGGCGACGACGAGTTCGGCGTTGGACCGCTCGCCGGTGGCCACCAACTCCGGTACGAGGGACGGCGGATGCTGGCAGTCGCCGTCCATCACGACGATCCAGTCCGAGGTGGCCGCTTTCAGTCCCTCCACCACCGCGCCGCCGAGTCCGCCGACCGGCTCGTCCCGGTGGATGACGGCCACCGGGAACGGGCAGTCCTGCGCGGCCGCCTTGATCACCTCGGGGGTGTCGTCGGTGGAGTCGTCCACGAAGACCACCTCGCACGGCAGCCGCGAGGGCACCGACTCGGTGATCTGGTGCAGCAGTTGACGGATGTTGGCGGACTCGTTGAAGGTCGGTACGACGATCGTGACCGCACCGGGCTCCGGGACCTCGGCCGCCTCCAGATCCGCTGCCGGTGTCGTGTAGTCCTGGCTCATCGGACGCCTCCCGCGGGCTGGATCTGCCGGATCTCGATGCGGTCGTCGCCCTTGCCGAAGACGGCGACGGGCGTCGAGTGCTCCATGGCCGCCTTCACGTTCGGCAGGTCGGCCGCGTCGCGCCGTACGGTCGGGGAGGCGACGACGTAGTCGATGTCGCGCCAGCCGCGGGGCATGGTCTTGGTGACGGCCGGGTCGAGGTCGGCCTTGTAGAACCAGATGACGCCTTCCCCGGGCCGGTACCCGGCGTGCACCAGGTCCAGCCAGAGCGCGTCGTCGACCAGGACCCGGGTCTTCGCGGGCTCCTCCACCTCGGTGCTGAGCCACTTCGACGCCTCCCGGTAGGGGGCGTTGGCGTCGGCGGTGACGGCCGTGCGGGCGCCGTCGTACCAGCGGGGCACGACGTAGGCGCCCGCGCCGAGGGCGAGGACGGCCGCGAGGGTGTAGCGGCCCGCGGGGTGGATCCGGCCCTTGCGCAGCACGGCGTGCGCGACGGAGGCGGTGCCGCCGGCGAGGACCAGGGCGAGGAAGGGCAGCGCCTGGATGATGTACATCGCGGGCAGGTAGCCGCTGGGCCGCATCGCGACCAGCGCGAGGATCGCCACGGCCGCGCAGGGCCCGGCGAGCGCGCGGGCGGTGACCGACCAGCGCCAGGTGGCGAGCAGCAGCAGCGCGCCGGCCAGGCCGCCCAGGGGCAGCACCCGGTCGTAGTACAGCCACGACTGGAGCACTCCGTAGGAGCCGGACCCCTCGTCGAGGATGAAGCCCGAGCCCGGCCGGGTCATCTGGTACTGGATGCCGTCCCACAGCGACACATGCCCGCTGCCGGGGAACAACTCCCCCTTGAGCAGGGCGAAGAGGGGGTACGACAGGCCGATCAGGGCACATGCGGTGATCGCGCCGGTGACGGCGAACTTACGGGTGTCGCGGTGGCTGTGGCGCCACATGGTGACGAGGATCGCCGGGAGGACGAAGAGCATCGTCTCCTTGGTCAGTACCGCCGTCGCGGCGGCGATGCCGGCGCCGAAGTGGTGCCAGAGGTGCCGGTTCGGGGAGGCGGCGAGGGTGAACGCGAGCAGCGTCCACATCACGGCGAGGTTGTCGAGGAAGATCTCCCGCTGGAGGACGACCGACAGCGGCGACAGCCCGAACAGGACCATGCCGAGGCCCGCCGCCCAGCGCGGCAGCGACAGCCGGCGGCCGAGCACGTACACCAGCACCGCGCTGATGCCGCTGACCACCAGCATCACGGCCCGCATCGAGCCGACGGTCATCGACTCGGGGCTGATCAGCGAGGGTATCCAGGTCAGCAGGGCGATCTGCATCCAGCCGAAGGGCGGGTGGTCGTACCAGTAGGTGTAGTGGGCCAGGCCGCGGCCCTCCTGGACCGCCCAGGCCTGGGCGAGATAGGTGCCCTCGTCGTCGCTGAGCGTCGGGTAGTCGGCGATGTTCCAGCCCTGGACGACGAGGATCGCCACGAGGAGGACGCCGCAGAGTATGAGGTCGGGCCGGGAGGCACGGAGCCTCTTCGGCGGGGCCGTCCGGCCGGTCGAACCGGTCTTGGGCGCAGGCTGCCGCTGCGCGGGGACCTCGGTGGTCACCGCGGGGAGGGTGGACGTCACGCGGGGATGTCCTCTCGGATCACTTCGGCCGGGGTGAGGTGTGCGCCGACATGGGTGGTCAACTCCCAGTCGTTACGGCCGCGTTGCTCGCGCCAGACGGCGCGGATCGCGGCACCGGCGAGCAGCACCTGGTAGAAGGGGCCGCCGATGATCAGCTTCAGGTAGTGCACGAAGCGGACGCGCAGTCCGTACTGCTTGCCGAAGTCGTGCAGTCCGACGAGCTCGAAGACGAAGGTGACGAGCGCGGTGACGGCCGGCAGGAAGGTGATGAAGGCGACGGACACCGGTACGTCGAGGAAGAGGGCGATCGCCACGTTGAGCGGGATGATGATGCCGGAGAACGCCTGGAGGAACGGTGTCATGAGGGTGTAGCGGGCGAGCAACCGCTGGCCGAAGCCGGGCAGTTGCTTCCAGTCCTTCTTCCGGTAGACCTGGAGGAAGCCCTGGTTCCAGCGGGTGCGCTGCTTCAGCAACGACATCAGGCTGCCGGGCGTCTCCTCCTTGGTCACCATGTCGGAGTCGTAGGCGACGACGACCTTCTTGCCGACGCTGGAGAGGCGCACGCCCAGATCGCAGTCCTCGGCGAGGCAGTTGGGGTCCCAGCCGTCGGCCTGGCGCAGGACGTCGGTGCGGACGAAGACGGTGTTGCCGCCGAGCGGGATGAACCCTTTCTGCGCATGCAGATGCAGCCGCGAGCGGAACCAGAAGAAGTACTCCAGGCAGTTGCGCAGGCTGTACCAGCTGGAGTGGAAGTTGATCAGCTGCACCCCGCCCTGGACCACGTCGGCGCCGGTGGAGCGGAAGGCGTGGTCGACGTGGGCGAGCAGCTCCGGGTGGACCTGGTCCTCGGCGTCGAAGACCCCGACGACGTCGCCGCGGCAGTGCGGCAGCGCCGTGTTCATGGCCTTCGGCTTGTTCTTCTTCTCATGGGTGTCGACGACGACCCGGACCCGCGGATCGCGGTCCGCGGCCCGTTCGGCGACCGCGGTGGTCTCCGGGTCGTCGTGCCCGACGATCACGATGATCTCGAAGTCGGTGTGGCTCGACTCCAGCAGCCGCTGGATGGTGTGGTCCAGCACGGCCTGTTCGTGCCGGGCGGGCAGCAGCAGCGAGAACGACAGATGCTCGCCGCCGTCCGGTCTGCTGAACCGGGTGGAGGCGAGCACCTCGGGCGTGCGCCAGGCGTGCATCTGCCACCACAGGGTGAACGCGGCCATCCAGAACAGGGCAAGCGAAACGACAGCGATGAAGACAGACGTGAGCAAAAGATCCCCCCAGATCCCCAAATCCCCCTGTCGCAACGGGCAGTTACACCCGTCGCGTCACTGTGCAGAGATTAGGGGGGAACTGTGAAGCGCGAGAGCTGTTCCGATAAATAGCGTGTTTCGGAACGGTGCGGCGCCTAGCGGGATCTAACCGAACACATGCGCAATCTGGGCAGGGAAATTTCGCCCCTGCCCATCTCGGATCGGACCGTCTCAGCCGCTCAGCGCCTCGCGCAGGCGCTCCGGATCGGTCGTCGGGGCGTCACAGGTGAAGTTACGGCAGACATACGCGGCCGGTTCACCGCCGACCAACGGCCGCCCCGCCAGCAGCGGCAACTCGTCACTCTCCGCAGTTCCGGCGGCGACCACCGCGCCGGGAGCGGTGCCCAGCAGCGCCGTCCGGTGCAGCGCGCGGGTCGCCGGATCGTCCAGCGAGGGACCGACCACCGCGACCTCCCTCGGCCCGTCCAGCCACGCCTCGGCGGCGGCGAGACCCCAGCCGATGAACCGCGGCACCCGCGGCCCGAGCGCCTTCACCACCCCGAGCGCCCGCTCCGCCGCGCCGCGATGCGGCTCCGCCCCGGTCTGCGCGGCATAGCTCAGCAGGGCGTTCGCCGCGGCCGTCCAGCCCGAGGGGGCCGCGTTGTCGGTGGGGTCCTGCGGCCGGCGGATGAGCCGCTCGGCGTCCGCCGCCGTGTCGAACAGCGTCCCGGACTCCTCGTCGACGAACCGGGTCAGGACATGGTCGAGCAGAAAACCGGCGAACTCCAGCCAGACGCCCTCCCCCGTGACGGACGCCAGCGCGAGGAAGCCCTCGGCGACGTCCGCGTAGTCCTCCAGCACCCCCGCGTTGGCGCCGACCTTGCCGTCCTTGCTGGTCCGGGCCACCCTGGCGTGCTCGTCCAGATGCACCCGCACCAGCAGATCCGCCGCGCACACCGCGGCCTCGACCAGGTCGGGGCGGTCGAAGTAGGCGCCGGTCTCGGCCAGCGCGGCGATGGCCAGCCCGTTCCAGGCGGCAACCACCTTGTCGTCCCGGCCGGGCGCCGGCCGCTCCGCCCGCGCGGCGAGCAGCCGCTCCCGGATCCCCTCGATCCTCCCTGCCTCGAACACGCCCTCCTGCTGCGGGAGTTGAAGTACCGAGGCGCCGTGTTCAAAGGTGCCCTCCTCGGTCACCCCGAAGTACCGGGCGGCGAGTTCGGCGTCGTCACCGAGCACCTCGCGCAACTGCTCCGGGGTCCACACGTAGAAGGCGCCCTCGACGTGCTTCCCGCTGCCGTCGTCGCTGTCGGCGTCGAGCGCCGAGGCGAACCCGCCCTCGTTCGTGCGCAGTTCGCGCACCATGAAGTCGGCGGTCTCCAGCGCGACCCGCCGGGCGAGTTCGGAGCCGGTGGACCGCCACAGGTGGGCGTAGACCCGGCACAGCAGCGCGTTGTCGTAGAGCATCTTCTCGAAGTGCGGCACGACCCACTCCCGGTCCACCGAGTACCGGGCGAAGCCGCCGCCGAGCTGGTCGTAGATGCCGCCCCGGGCCATCCGCTCACAGGTGTCGGCCGCCATCTGGAGCGCGCCCTCGGCACCGGTGCGGGCGTGGTGGCGCAGCAGGAACTCGATCACCATGGACGGCGGGAACTTGGGCGCGCCCCCGAACCCGCCGCGCTGCTCGTCGTACTCCCGGGTGAGCCCGAGCAGCGCCTTCGCCAGCTCCTCATCGCCCGGCACCTGCGCGTCGCCGTAGGAGATCTCCCGCCCGGCGAGATCCCGCACGATCTTCCCGGCCACCTCGGCGACCTCGTCCCGCCGCCCGGTCCACGCCTGCCGCACCCCCTCCAGCACCTGCCGGAAGGAGGGCATGCCGTGCCGCGGGGCCGGCGGGAAGTAGGTACCGAAGTAGAAGGGCTCGGCATCGGGCGTGAGGAACACGGTCATGGGCCAACCGCCCTGCCCGGTGGCAGCCTGCACGGCCTCCATGTAAACGGCATCGACGTCGGGCCGCTCCTCACGGTCGACCTTGACGCTGACGAAGTGCTCGTTCATGTAGGCGGCGACCGCCTCGTCCTCGAAGCTCTCACTGGCGAGTACATGGCACCAGTGGCAACTCGAATACCCGACGCTGAGCAGCACGGGTACGCCCCGCTTCCGCGCCTCTTCGAATGCCTCCGCCGACCAGGGCCACCAGTCGACCGGGTTGTCGGCGTGCTGGAGCAGATAGGGGGACGTCTCGTGGGCCAGTCGGTTCGCCATGGACCCATCGTGCCCGATGGGCGTCCGAAGACGTGGGACGGCCTGCCTCTGAGCCCCATTCCGTGTGCCCTGCCCCGACCACGTCAGGGACGTACCGGCTCCAGCCGGGAACGGTCCCAGGTGTGGTCCGCCTTCCGCCCTGGTCGCACGAGACAGTACGCGAAGGCCGACGCCACGAGGCTCCGCTTCTCTTCGAGCGTGATGTCGCCGGCCTGCCACCGCCGCCTCGCTTCAGCGGGGAGACCTCCGCGCTGGACGCTCTCCTCGAAGAGCAACTGTTCGAGTGTCTCGTCCGCCAGCGGCCCGCTGATGCTGCATCTCCCGCAGTCACGGCAGGAGTAGACGTACGGCTGCGTCGGCTTCTCCCCTTCTGGACGCAGAGGGCACCGCGGCACACCGTCCCGTCCGCGCCCTGTGCCCCGCAACGGAGGAAGCCGGTGCCGAGGTGCCGAGCCGCGGTTCGCGGAGTTCCGGTGAGCCGGGGAGCGCCACTGCCCCGATGCATGAACAGGCTCCCAGGGGAGAACGTGGAACACACCAGGCGCCACTGCTCGGGTCCGATGATGGGTTCCCACAGGCCGAGCACCGGCTCACCGGTCTCCGGTACGAGCAGCAACTCTCCTCTGTTCGCGCGAAATCCGCACACCCTGGGCGCGGTGATGATCTGGGTGACGGTCTGCCCGTTGGGTCTGCCGCCTCGCGTACCGGTGACTCCGGACTCGGCCCACTCACGGGCAATGGCCCGAACGGCCTTCCCCGCGATGCGTTCCGCGACCGCGCGCTCCACCAGGCGCGCCTCCTCCGCGTGCAGGGTGATCCGGTCCTCTCGCCAACCGAAAGGTCGTGGCCCGCTGTGCGGTACCCCTTCGACCGCTCGGGCCCAGTGCCAGTTCGCCAGCCGCCTGCTCCTGACTTGCGTCTCCGTCACGGCCGCGTCCAACGACCGTGCCGCCGCGAGAAGCCCTTCCGGGGAGCAGGGATCTCGAACACCCTGCGGATCGAGGTAGATCCGCCCCGGGACGCTGGTCAGTGCGGCGAGGAACCGGGCGAAATCCTCCGGGCGGCGATAGAGGCGGTCGTCCGCCACGCAGGCGACGCCTTCGATCTGCCCGCCGCCGTCCACGCAGCCTCGCGACAGGTCGGTGAGCAAGCGCTCGAATCCCGGCCGCGCCGCTCCCGCCTTCGACGCGCTGCACCCGTTGTCGCTGTAGACGGCGATCACTGTGCAGCCGTGCTCCCGCGCGGTCCGCTCGTTGACCCGAAGTTGGTGCCGCACACCGTGTCCGTCACGCCGGCGAGAGTCCTCGGACGTCCGCGCATAGGAAACAACAGGGATCAGACCGTCGGCCCCACCCACACCATCGCCACACATGGCCCGGCCCCCAGTTCGTCATTCTGTCCGACAGCCAGAAGAACGAGCGGACTACCCCGTCGTTACTCGTAGGCCTTTGCGTTGATCGCCCTCTCGCGCTCGCGCCTCGCCCGAAGGACACTCGTGGACAGGGAAGTTGCCGCCGGAGGGGGACGTGACATGCGGGACGGCCATCGGGCGGATGCCGAGCGGCTGTTGGCTCGGGCCGTGGAGGAGGAGGTGCGTCGTTCGGGCGGGCGTACCGACGGAGGTGTGCTGCTGTCCCGGGCGCGGGGCGCGCTGGAGGCGATGGCGCGGACGGCGGAGGAGGAGTACGAGGCGTACACACGCGCGCTGGACGCGTCGGAGGCCGGACGGCTCACCTTCGGGCAGCGCTACGCCCGCGAGGGCGGAGGGACTCCGCTGCTGGTCGCGGGGGTGGCCGGGGTCGCCGCCGTGGTCGCCGACCTGGCGCTGGGCACCGGTACCGGGACCGCGCTGGGCGCGGGGGTGGCGGTGGGCGTGGTCGGCGCCGCCGCGACGGTGGTGAAGGTGGCCGGGACGCATCTGCCGGCCGCGCATCACCGGGCCGGGGAGGCGGGGCAGCCCGGCGGGGCGGAGCAGTTGCGCCTGCAGTGGCTGACCGCGCTGGAGGTGCGCGGCATCCGGCCCTTCCTCGATCAGCAGCGGGTGCTGAGCGCGTCGACCGGACCGAAGCCGTCGGGGCCGGCGCTGCGCGGCACGGACAAGAGCGCGGCGGCGCGCGGTCGGCGCGTGCTGGAGCAGTCCTTCGCCCAACTCCCCGAGCCGGACGATCCGTTCGCGGGCCGGCGGCAGGAGCTGGCGCGGATCCGGCAGTGGGTGCAGGCGGCCCGCGCGAGTACGCGGACCCGCCCGACGGTCGTCGTCCTGCACGGCGCGCCCGGCAGCGGGCGCACGGCGCTGGCGGTGCGCGCGGCGCACGATCTGCGGGACCAGTTCCGCGGCGCCTGCGTCGTCGACCTGCGCGGCGACGCCACCGAGGAGGCGCCGCTGTCCACCCGGGACGCCCTGCTGCACCTGCTGAACCGGCTCGGCGCGCCCCGCGAGCAGTTGCTGTTCCGGGAGCGCTCCTCCCCCGACCAGCAGGTCAAGCGGCTCGGCGAGCTGTACCACCAGCATCTGACCGGTCTGCCGGTCACGATCGTGCTGGACGACGCCAGTGATCCGGAGCAGGTCCGCGCCCTGCTGCCCGAGCGCTCCGACAGCCTGGTCCTGGTGACCGCCCGCCGCCCCCTCGGCCTGCCCGCCGATCTGCCGGCCCGGGTGCACGAGCTGCCGGTCGAGCCGCTGGCCGCGGCGGGCGCGGAGGAACTGCTGGGCTCGGTGGCCCAGGACGCCTCGGGCCCCTACGACGCCGAATCCGCCGACGACATCCACCGGTTGTGCGGCGGTCTGCCCCTCGCCCTGCGCATCGCCGGCTCCTCCCTCGGCCCGCGCTCCCCGCGTCGGCTCGCCGCGGACCTCGGCGCCTACGGCCCGGTGGAGCCGGTCGAGCGGGTGCTGTGGCTGCGCTACACCGACCAGTCCGAGACCGGAAGACGGCTGCTGCGCCGGCTGGCGCTGGCCGGCCGGACCTCGCTCGGCGCGGCGGCGGCCGCCGCCCTGCTGGCCACGGACGAGGCGGAGGCCACCCGTCATCTCGTCGCGCTCGCCGGGGCGGGCCTGATCGACCACGTCCGCGGCAACCGCTACCGGCTGCACGGCCTGGTCCGCGCGTTCGCCCAGGCGCGGCTCCTGGACGAGGAGGAGCCGGCCGAGCGCACCGCGGCGCAGGAACGTCTCATCGTCAACTACGCCGACCTGGCCGACTCGGTGCTCCGCCTGGTCGACGGCAACATGTCGACCCGCTCCGACCGGTTCAGCCCGCACGGCTTCACCTCCCTGGACGAGGCCCTGCGCTGGCTGGACGACGAGTCGAGCTTCATCACCTCGGCGCTGCGGCACGCGGACGGCGTCAACCAGGCGGCGGTACTGGAGCTGCTGGGCGCGCTGTGCGACTACTGCCTGCTGCGCGGCGACCTGTACCGGCTGGGCGAGATCAGCGAACTGGCCCAGGCGGTGGACCAGGGCCTGCTGCTGCGCTCGGTGCAGTGGCGGACCGGTATCGCGGCCCGGCAGCTGGGCGAGCTGGACAAGGCGCGGACCACGCTGACCTCGGTGGTCGACCTGTACATGGAGGCCCACCACGACGCGGGCGCGGCTCGTGCCCTGTGTTCGCTGGGCATCACCCTGCACCACCAGGGCCAGCTGGCGGAGGCGGCCCGCAAGCTCCGCGAGGCGCTCGACCTCCAGGCGTCGCCGCACCTGGCCACGGACCGCGCCTGGACGATGCACGCCCTGGCGGCCGTCGAACGCGACCGGGCCCATCTCTCCGAGGCTCTCGACCTGCTGACCCGTTCCCTGGAGCTGCACCGCGCGGGCGAGTCCGTGCACGGCGAGGCGTGGGCGCACTTCCAGCTCGGCCAGCTCGGTCTGCGCATGGGCGACGTCCCGCGGGCGGAACGCGAGCTGCGTACCGCTCTGGACCTGTACGGCCGTACCCACGACGCCCGCGGCGAGGCGTGGGCGATGACCCAGCTGGCGCGGGCCCGGCTGGTCGACGGCGACGCCTCCGCCGCGCTGGACGGGCTGCGGCAGGCGGCGTCCCGGCACCGCGAGAACGAGGACGCGCGCGGCGAGGCGTGGACGGTCTACTACCTGGGCCAGTCCCTGGAGGAGACCGGGAGCCTCGACCAGGCGGTCCGCGAGCTGGAGCGGTCCCGCACGATGTTCTCCCGGATGCGTGACGTGTACGGCCTGGCCTGCGCCCGCCACCACTCGGCCCGCGCCACCCGGGACCTGCGCGCGGCGCAGACCGGTTCGCTGCGCAACTCCGGCTTCGCCCGGCAGCTCCTGGTGGACGCCCGCGCGGACTTCCAGCGCATCGGCGTCGCCCACGGCGAGGCGTGGACCTGCCTGGAGCTGGCGGTGGTGGAGGCCGGGAACTCCCGCACCCCGCAGGCGCTCGCCCTGTGCGACGAGGCGACGGGCCTGTTCACGTCGTACGGCGACCGCCGCGGCGAGGACTGGTCCCGCTTCCTGCGCTGCACCCTCCTGCCGTACGCGGCCCCGGGCGGCGTCGAGGTCGGCACGGCGGTGGCCCAGGAGGAGCTGGCCCAGCTGTCCCGCGGCGGCCACGCGCTGCGGGACGGGAAGCTCGACGAGTACGTGGCGGCGTACCGCCTGCTGCTGGAGCGGGGCGTGAGCCTGGACACGGACTGGCAGGCCTGGCGCCTGGGCATGGTCCCGGACCGGCACGCGCGGGAGGTCATGGGGGTGGCCGTGGCGGGGTGAGGGGATCGCCTGACGGCACGGGGTCCCGGCTGGGAATGTGGTGGGGTGACCGATTTCGGGAGGAGTCCGAGTGGCACGTGATCTGCGCGCGCCCACGGGTCCGCCGGTAGTGAGCGGGTTCGTGGGACGCGAACGGGAGGTCGCCGAGCTGCGGGCGCTGCTCGCCGTGGACGACGAGCACCCGCCGCCCCTGATCCTGCACGGCCCGGCCGGCGTCGGCAAGTCCGCACTGGCCGCGGAGGCGACCCGCGATCTGGGGCTTCCGGTCCACTGGATCACGTTCGGCGACACGGTCGACGTCGAGGGCACACTGTTACGACTCCTGGCGGAGTGCGGGGCACCTCGGGCGCCGATCGTGCGGGCGGCTGGGATGACCGCGCGGAAGTTCGGCCGAGTGCTGCGGGATCAGTGCGCCGAGCTTGCCGTCGACCGTGTCGTGGTGCTGGACCATTTGAGTTCCTCGGTCGCCACCAAGCTGCTCGCGGTGTTACGGCGCTGCCCCCGGCTGAGGGTCGTCCTCACCGCCCGCAGGCCCTTCGTCCTGCCCAGGCGGAGCCACCTGCGGGAGGTCCTGCCGCTGGAGGACGTGGACGCCTTGTTGGTATCGGCCACCCTCGCCCGAACGTCGACGACCGAGCCCCTGACCGAACTGACCGTCGCCGCACACGGCCTGCCGTATCTCACCCGCATCGCCGGGGCTCTCGTGCGGGACGGACTGGAGGAGGTTCCGGAGGGAGTGTCCGGGCCGGACGGACTGATCGACCTCGCGTTGAAGCGGTGCACTTTGGACGAGTACCGCGCCCTGGAAGTCCTCACCCGGCCACAGTCCAGTGCTCCCTTTTCCCTGCGCACGGCCCTCAGCATGTTGCAGGTGCTCCCTGACCTGGTCCCGGGGAAGGAGATGGTGGACAGGCTGGTCGTGCGGCAGTTGGTTCAGTCCTGGAGCGGAGAGCACGAGTTCGTGCTTCCGGATCCACTGATCGGCGTCGTGCGTGCCCGAGCCCGGATGACCTCGGCGGTCAATCCCGTGCTGGCCGAGAGCGCGCGACACACCCTTCGGCACGCGGCGAGCCTGCTCGACGGCCGTCCCTCGGAGGGGCCGCCTGCGAGATCCGCCGACCGGCTCGGTCCGGTCGAACTGGCGGACCATATCGACGAGTTCATGCGTCTTGCCGTACGAGGGGGGCCGGACATCTCGGAGCCCCTGGCGACCGTCCTCGCCGTCCTCGGCGACGCCCACCGGCTCGTATACCTCCGCCGGAGGGCGGCCACGCCGTCCGTCACTCGTGAACTGGCCTCTCTGGCACGCGATCTGGGGCTGCCTGATGAGGCTCGGGCGCTGCTCATGGACGACGCGAGTGCCCGGGCCGTCCATGAACGGGCTGCGATCGAACACGAGTCGGGGCGTTTGAACGCCGCCCTGTCCACACTGGACGCCGGTCCCCCCACTACCGGCCACGCCACCCTGGAAGCGTGGCACATGCTGATCCGCGGAGCCGTGCTGTGCGACCAGGGCGACGCGTACGAGGCCCAGCGGCTGCTGAGCACGGCCGCCGAGCAGCACGACCGGTTCCAGTGTCGCCGCGGTCACGGCTGGGCCCTGCTCCATCTCGCGCGGACCCAACTGCTGCGCGGCCTGGCGGCAGAGGCCGAGGCACTGCTCGCCGACGCCGAACTGGAGCTGCGGTCCGTCGGCGATCAGCGCGGGCTCAACTGGGTCGCCACGGAGCGCATCCGGCTGCCGGAAGGGCTGCGCGACGACCCGGACGGGCGCGCCGCACTGGCCGCCCACCGGAAGGCGGACGACCTACGGGGCGTCGGCTGGACAGAGCTGTACCTGGCCCTCCGGTACGCCGTGGTGGGCACCATGGGGGCCGCGCACTCGACGCTGGACCGGGCGGACCGGACCTTTGTCAGGTGTCAGGACGCGCTCGGCTCGGCCTGGGCCCGCCACCGGCTCGCACTGTTCGGACCCACGGACACCGAGGCCGACTTGGGACGGTGGGAGGTGATCCACGAGCAGTTCCAGGACACGGGCTGCACCATCGGAACGGCATGGACGCTGCTGGAGTGGGCCTCCCGCGCCACCCCTGCCGAGCCGACGCAGAACCTACTGGCGAACGCGGCATCCCAGTTCCGAGCCGTGGCCAACGTGCGTGGCCTCGCCTGGGCGGAAGCCGTACGCGTGGTGCTGGTCGAGTGGAACACTCGTTCCGACCGCTCCACTCTCACCAGCGTGCTCCCTCCAGCCCTTCCCGACCGAGATCAACTGCTGCACCAGATCATGGCGTTCTGCGACGCCGGCGGCCCCCGCCACGGCCACCCCATCCCCTTCCACGCCCGCGACATCCCCGTCACCGTCTCCACCGGCTCCGATCCGATGAGCTTCCCCGGCGGCCCCCGCTGCCGGGTGCGGATCACGTTGCTCGACGAGTCCCCGACCGCCGACAGCACCGCCCGCCTCCTGCTGCGCGTCGCCCCCGACCCGGGACACCCCTGGGCGGCCGGAGGCGACGCCGCGCCCTGGCTGACGGTCACCGCGCTGCCCCTGACCCGCGCCTCCCTCGAACCGGCCTCCGCGCATCTGCGTCCCTCCGAGGAGGAGACCCACGGAGCGGAGTTCGACTTCACCCCGCACCGCACCGGAACGCACCGCCTCCGGTTCACCCTCGCCCTCGAACGCACCGGAACGGTCCTGCAACAGGTGGAAACCGAGCTCGACATCCTCGACCACGACCAGCCGGGCAGCCACGCCGCTCCGCACGCCGTCACCCCGCGCGGACGGTAGCCGCCGATGCCCACCGAACTCCATGTGCACGTAGTGCAGGACCCCAGCCGTGGCTTCACCACGCTCCCCGACCGGCTGACCCGCGGCCCGGACGTCACCGTCTGCCTGGACAGCCTGGGCGAGGACCGCATCCGGGCCCGGCTGTACGGTCCCGCCGTACCGCAGCTGCACGGCACCGAGCACCGCGTGGACCTCCACGTGCGCCCCGCCGACGTACGGGCCGCGGCGGCCCGTCTGTGCCGGCAGTGGAAGGAGCACTTCGTCGACCACCGGCCGGCGGGCGACGCCGAGAACGCGTACGTGAACCTCGTGGACCTGCGCTCCCGCCCGCCCGTCGAGGTGTTCGACATCGTCAACGAACTGGCCTTCGTCGGCTCGGAGTTGCTCTACGGCACACTCCTCGGCGGCACCGACGAGCGGGTCGTCCGCTTCCGTGACTACCTCACCGAGGCGCTGAGCGGCCGGGAGGGGCTGCGGGTCCGCTTCGATTCCGATCTGCACGTGCCGTGGCCGATGGTGTGCCTGGAGCAGCAGCTGCCGATCCAGCGAGGCGTACTGCGACCGCTGTTCGGCCTCTTCCTCGGCCACCGCCACCAGATCGAGCAGACCGGCGGCGCCTACCCGTGGCTGACCGGACTGCGCGAGGCCCCGGACGTTCCGGTCGTCAGTCTCAACCACGACGACCGTGTGGACCGCAAGGGCCGCACCCGCGCCGCGGACGTCGCCGCCGTCCTCGCCAAGGGCACCCGGTTCGTGGAGCGGACGACGCACGGCGAACTGGTCCGGGCGCTGGCCCGGCAGGACCTGTGCGAGCAGCTCATGTACTTCTGGTGCCACGGCCACTTCGTGGCGAACGGCTCCCAGCCCGCCTCCCTCGCCCTGAGGCTGACCGACAACAAGACCATCGACGCCCAGACGGTCCGGGACCGCAGGCGGCGCTTCGGCAGCGAGAGTCCCTTCCAGCCGTTCGTGGTGCTGAACGCCTGCCACGCCGGTGTGCCGGAGGGCGGTGGTGATCACAAGTTCCTGAGCCACGCGCTGATCGACTCGGGGGCCAGGGGTGTCCTGGGACCGCAGATCGAGATGCCGCAGGCCTTCGCGGCGGAGTACGCCCTGGAGTTCCTGACCCGGTATCTGCACGGCACGGAGACCGCCGGCGACATCGCGCACGCGGTCGCCCGGCACTTCGCCGACACCCTGCACAACCCCCTCGGCCTCGCCTACGCCCTGCACCACGGGATGGACACCCGCCTGGAGCGGGCCGACGCGCACACCTCCGACGCCGGTCAGGAGGTCGCCGTATGAGCGGGGTGCACATCGTCCGGCTCGGGGACGACGGCCGGCTCCTGGAGGAGACCCGGGGCGGCTTCGCCCCCGTGCCCGGCGACCGGCTGGCCGATCACTTCGCCGAGGAGCTGACTCCGCCGGAGTGGGCCACCGATGTGGTCGTGTACGCGCACGGCTGGCGCACTCCTCCGGAGGACGCGCGCGCCGCGGCCGAGGGGTTGCTGGCCCACGCGGCAGGACAGTACGAGCCCGCGCGGTACCCGGGTCTGCCGGAGTGGCGGCCCTGGACGGTGCTGCTGTGCTGGCCGTCGGGTAAGCGGCGCACCCCGGGCGAGTACCGCGGGATGCGGGACCGGGCGCACGCGCTGAGCACGGACGGGGACGCGGGCCGGGTCCTCGGGCAGTTGCTGGGGTATGTGGACGCCTCGCGGGGCGATCCGGCCGCGCCCGCGGTGCTGGGCAACCGCGAGGGGCAGTATCTGCACCTGGTAGGGCACTCATTCGGCTGCCGGGTGCTGTGCGAGGCGGTGCGGTGGGCGGTCGAGGAGCCGGCCACGCTGGGCTGGAGCACGCCCCGGCCACCGGACCGGCCGTTCACCGCCGACTCGATGCTGCTCTTCCAGATGGCGGCGCCGCGGGACGCGTTCGCGACGCTCTTCGACTCACTCGACGAGGCGCCATTGCACGGTCCCGTCGTGGCCACGTACGCACAGGCCGACCTCGCGGCCGGATTCTGGCATGTGCGCGCCGAGAAGCGGACCGGGATCGGGTACGCGGGCATCGGAACGGCGCCCGCGCCGGTGTCCGGGATCCGGATGCGCGGGACGACCGAGCCGTATCCGCGGGGCGACCTCGACCACCGGTTCGTCAGCGTGGACGCCTCGGAGATCTTCGTGCGCCGACGCGGCTGGTCGGGCGCCCACTCCGACCACGTACGGCCGGAGTCGGCGCACCTGCTGCTGTCACTGGCGGAACACGCCCGGTGAGGCGGGCCTGAGGTCAGCCCTTCGCCGCGGAGTCGCCCGGAGCGTCCGCCGGGGCTTCCGCCTTCGGGTCGGGGGCCTCCGTGAAGGCGACCCTGCCCATGTGCTTGTTCATCGACTTCATCAGGCCCCACACGGCCAGGGCCATCACCGCGAAGACGATGAAGCCGAGGACACCGGGGGTGACCTTGTCCTCGTCGACCTCCTTGGCGAGGGTGGCCAGGTGCGTCATTGCCAGGCTTGCGCTTGCGCTCATGTCAGGCATTGTCGCGGACGCCCGCGAAGAGGTCGTCCTCGGGGAGGGAGGTATCGACGAGGGACTTCGCCAGCTCGTACTCCTCCGTCGGCCAGACCTCCCTCTGGAGGTCCATCGGCACTCGGAACCAGCCGCCGTCGGGGTCGATCTGCGTGGCGTGCGCGATCAGGGCCTTGTCGCGGATCTCGTAGAAGTCGGCGCACGGGACGTGCGTGGTCAGCGTGCGCTCGGTGCGCTCGAACTCGTCCCAGCGCTTGAGCCAGTCCCCGTACGGCGACTCCATGCCCCGGTCGAGCATCGCCTGGTGCAGCGCCTCGGTGCGGGGGCGGTTGAAGCCCTGGTTGTAGTAGAGCTTGACCGGCTGGTACGCCGGGCCGTACTCGTCCTCCGGGTACTTCTCGGTGTCCGCCGCGCCCTCGAAGGCCACCATCGAGATCTTGTGGGTCATGATGTGGTCGGGGTGCGGGTAGCCGCCGTTCTCGTCGTAGGTGGTGATCACCTGGGGACGGAAGGAGCGGATCTTCCGGACCAGTTCGCCGGCCGCCTTCTCGACGTCCTCCAGGGCGAAGCAGCCCTCGGGCAGCGGGGGCAGCGGGTCGCCCTCGGGCAGGCCGGAGTCGACGAAGCCGAGCCACTCCTGCTTGACGCCGAGGATCTCGCGGGCCTCGTCCATCTCCTTCTTGCGTACCTCGTGGATGTGCTCCTCGATGTACTTGTCGCCCTGGAGCTTGGGATTGAGGATGGAGCCGCGCTCCCCGCCCGTGCAGGTCACGACCAGCACGTCCACCCCCTCGGACACGTACTTCGCCATGGTGGCCGCGCCCTTGCTCGACTCGTCGTCGGGGTGGGCGTGGACGGCCATCAGTCGCAGCTGGTCAGTCAAGACTCAATCCTCATAGGTCGGCGCCCCCGGTGTGAACGGGCGCATAAGGCAGCTTCTATAGTGACCGAATCGGGGGCCGAATAATTCCGGGGCCCGGCCCCGCCGAGAGGACGATCATGACCACGGCGAGCACGCGTCCGCCCAAGGGCCGCTACGGGCGTTCCTCGGACGAGCGCGCGGACCGCACGCTCAAGGTCGCCGCGGTGGTCCTGGGGACCCTGTTCCTCGGTCTGGTCGGATACTTCGGTTATCACTACGTGGCCCAGAACGAGATCAGCGCCGAGATCATCAAGTACGACTTCACCGCGAGCGAGGTCCAGGTGCATCTGGAGGTCCACAAGGACTCCGGCACCTCCGGCTACTGCACGGTCCGCTCCCAGGCGGAGAACGGCGCCGAGGTGGGCCGGGCGGACTTCCGCTTCGAGGGCGACGCCACCCGGATCGACGAGGTCGTCACGCTCCGTACGACGTCCCAGGGGTCGACGGCCGAGCTGCTCGGCTGTCACGCGGACTGAACCGCGGACCGACCCGCGGACCGACCCGCGGACCGAACCGCGCCGGATCCCGTGGGTTCCGACTTCATCACACCAGCGCTGACCAGCGTTGACGTAATTCTGATGGCTTATGTCCTCCCCTTGGCGCCATTGAATTGTTAGGCTCGTGGTTTCGCCCATCCGAGAGAGAACATTCTTCTGGGTAGGGCGATGCTTTGTATTCCCAGTACCGACGAGGAGCACCTGTGACCCAGACCAGCGAGTCCGTCACCTGGCTTACCCAGGAGGCGTACACCAAGCTCAAGGACGAGCTTGAGCACCTTACTGGTCCTGCGCGCACGGAGATCGCCGCCAAGATCGCGGCCGCGCGCGAGGAGGGCGACCTGCGCGAGAACGGCGGGTACCACGCGGCCAAGGAGGAGCAGGGCAAGCAGGAGCTCCGTGTGCGCCAGCTGACCCAGCTCCTGGAGAACGCCAAGGTCGGCGAGGCGCCCGTGTCCGCCGAGGGCGAGGTCGCGCCCGGCATGGTCGTCACGATCGCCTTCGACGGCGACGAGGACGACACCCTCTCCTTCCTGCTGGCCTCCCGCGAGTACGCCAGCTCCGACATCGAGACCTACTCCCCGCAGTCCCCGCTGGGCAGCGGCGTGATCGGGCACAAGGTCGGCGAGGACGCGGAGTACGAGCTGCCGAACGGCAAGAAGGCCTCGGTGCGGATCCTGAAGGCCGAGCCCTACAGCGGCTGACCCCGGCCCGCACACACCTGACCGTGCCCCCGGCGCCCCCGTGGCGCCGGGGGCACGGTCGTGCCGACCGGCTCAGTCGATGACCGTGTACCCGGCCACCCGCAGGGCCTGGCCCAGCTCGGCGCAGTGCGCCGGACCCTTGGTCTCCAGGTGCAGCTCGACCTCCGCCTCCGTCAGCCGGAGCCGGGGATCGGTCCGTACATGACCGACGTCCAGGACGTTGGCGTCGGCCGCCGACAGCACCCCGAGCAGGGTGGCGAGGGCTCCCGGGCGGTCCGTCAGCCGCAGCCGTACGGCCAGGTAGCGGCCCTGGGCGGCCATGCCGTGCCGCAGCACCCGCTCCATCAGCACCGGGTCGACGTTGCCGCCCGACAGCACCGCGACCACCGGGCCGTCGAAGGCGCCGGGGGCGCTGAGCAGGGCCGCGACCGGGCTGGCCCCGGCGGGCTCCACGACCAGCTTGGCCCGCTCCAGGCAGAGCAGCAGGGCGGTGGACAGCTCGTCCTCGGTGACCGTGCGGACCTCGTCCACCAGCTCCCCGATGATCCCGAACGGCACGTCGCCGGGCCGCCCGACCTTGATGCCGTCGGCCATCGTCGCCGGGTTCCGCACGGAGACCGGGTGCCCGGCCGCCAGCGAGGGCGGGTACGCCGCCGCGCCCTCGGCCTGCACCCCCACGATCCGTACGTCGGGCCGCAGCGCCTTCACCGCGACGGCGATACCGGCCGCGAGTCCACCGCCGCCGATGCCGACGACGATCGTGCGCACCTCCGGGCACTGGTCCAGGATCTCCAGGCCGACCGTGCCCTGGCCCGCGATGACATCGGCGTGGTCGAAGGGGTGGATGAACACCGCGCCGGTCTCGGCCGCGTACTCCTGGGCCGCGGCCAGCGTCTCGTCGACCACCTGCCCGTGCAGCCGGACCTGGGCCCCGTAGTCCTCGGTCGCGCTGATCTTCGGCAGCGGGGCGCCCTTCGGCATGAACACCGTCGAGGCGACGCCGAGCAGGGTGGAGGCGAGCGCGACGCCCTGCGCGTGGTTGCCTGCGCTCGCCGCGACGACCCCGGCGGCCCGCTCCTCGGGCAGCAGACCCGCGATCCGGACGTAGGCGCCGCGCAGCTTGAACGAACCGGTTCGCTGGAGGTTCTCGCACTTGAGGTGCACCGGTGCGCCCACCAGCTGGGACAGGTGCCTGCTGCCCTCCATCGCCGTCACCCGCGCCACGCCCGTGAGCATCTTCTGGGCGCCGCGCACGTCGTCCAGCGTGACCGGCGGCAGCAAGTCGACCTTGCGGTAGTTCATGACGCAAGTCTCGCAGTTCACACGAGGGGGCGCCGGTGTGACCAACCACCGAGACCGGTTTGCGCAGCGCCGGTACGGTCCGCCCCCCGGCCGCGTAACCTGTCCCCCATTCCTGCACCCCTGATGAAGTGAGCCCCCGGCCATGCCCACAACACCTGGAATGTCGATGGACATGTCGACCGCCGGCGACACCGGTCTCCTGGACACCTTGCAGCACGAGGTGGCGGTGTTCGCCCGCCGTGCCGAACAGACCCGGCTCGGCGGGGTCGGGCAGGTGCGCAACTCCATGGACCGCGCCGCCTACCTGCTGCTCAACCGCCTGGACAAGGAAGGCCCCATGGGGGTCAAGGCGCTCGCCGCGAGCATGGGGATCGACTCCTCGACGGTCACCCGGCAGGTGGCGCCGCTCGTCGACACCGGGCTCGTCAAGCGCACCTCGCACCCCGAGGACGGGCGGGCCGTGGTGCTCCAGCTCTCCCCGCGCGGGCAGTCCCGGCTGGAGGAAGTGCGCTCCTCGCGGCGTCAGTTGATGGCCGAGCTGACACACGACTGGGCGCCGGAGGAGCGCGAGGCGTTCTGCACGCTCCTCACACGCTTCAACACCGCGCTGTCCACCCGCATGGCCGCCCACGGTGTGCCGGGGGCCGAGCCGACGCCGACGCCGGCCTCCTGAGCGGCGCGCCGCCCGGCGGGCGCCGGGACGTCCGCCGCCGCACGGACTCGCCCACGCACGTGCCGCCCGGCTCTTGACCCCGGGCCGCCGCTGGCCTCATATGAGACCGGGTCCTGTTCGTACGTCCGTACGTGGCCGGGATCCGACCACTGAGGGGGCAGTCCCAGGCGGGAGGCGCGATGCGAGAACGGCATGCGTCCCAGGACGCCCGCCGGGCCCGGGAGTTCGAGGCGTTCGTCGCGGGTGCGGCGGGCCGGCTGCTGCACACCGCCACGCTGTTCACGGCGGAGTCACCGGCCGACAACCCGCGCGCGCGGCGGCTGCTGGCGCTCGCCCTGGCCCATACGTACGCCGCCTGGGACCGGCTGCGCGGGGAGGACCCCTACGACCACGCCCGGCAGTATCTGGCCACCCGCTTCGCGCGCGGCGCGTGGCATCAGTACGGCGGTCCCGGCCGGGCCCGCCCGCACGCCGACAGCGCGCTGGCCGCGCTCGGCCCCCAGGAGCGGCTGATCCTGGTCCTCCGGCTGTTCGAGGGGGTCGCCGAGGAGCAGACGGCGGCGCTGCTGGGCCTGCCCCTGGAGCGCGTGCGCACGATCTGCGACCGGGCGACGGCGACCGTGCTGCATCCGCCGCGCGGACCTGCGCCCGCGGTCGTCCGGGCGAGGGCGGCGGCGTCGTGAACCGGAGCGAACGGGAGGCCGCGGCACGGCGGATCATGGAGCGCACCGCGCCCGTCGTACCGCCCGACCTGCACGCGGAGGCCGTCCGGCGGGGTGGCCGGCTGCTGCGCCGGCGTCGGGCCGCACGCCGGCTGCTGTGGACGCTGGCGTTCGTGGCGGTGGTGGTGTTCGCGGTGTGGGCGCTGAGCGTCCAGCCGTGGGTGGAGCCGCCGTCGGAGACGACTCCACCGCTCACGGACTGGTGACCGGCCGGGGCCCGCTGGTCGGCCGACCAGCGGGCCCGCCGGTGACCGACCAGGCCCGCCGGTGACCGACCAGGCCCACGGGAGATCCGCCGGGGCCTTCGGACGACCTAGCCGAGGGCCTGCTGGAGGTCCTCCAGGAGGTCCTCCACGTTCTCGATGCCCACGGAGAGGCGGACCAGGTCGGCCGGGACCTCCAGGGCGGAGCCCGCGGCCGACGCGTGCGTCATGCGGCCCGGGTGCTCGATCAGCGACTCGACACCGCCGAGGGACTCACCGAGCGTGAACACCTTGGCGCGGTTGCAGACCTCGACGGCCGCCTCCTCGCCGCCCTCGACCTGGAAGGAGACCATGCCGCCGAAGGCGCGCATCTGCTTGGCGGCCACCTCATGACCGGGGTGCTCGGGCAGGCCCGGGTAGAGCACCTTGGTCACGCGCGCGTGCCGGGAGAGCATGTCGGCGACCTTGGTGGCGTTCTCGCTGTGCCGGTCCATGCGCACCGACAGCGTCTTCGTGCCGCGCAGCACCAGCCAGGAGTCGAACGGTCCGGCGACCGCGCCCATGGCGTTCTGGTGGTAGGCCAGCTCCTCGCCGAGACCCTCGTCGCCCACGATCAGGGCGCCGCCGACGACGTCGGAGTGGCCGCCCATGTACTTGGTCAGGGAGTGCACGACGACATCGGCGCCGAGCGACAGCGGCTGCTGGAGGTAGGGCGTGGCGAAGGTGTTGTCGACGACGAGCCGCGCGCCCGCGTCCCGGGCGATCTGCGCGACCGCGGCGATGTCGGTGATGCCGAGCAGCGGGTTGGAGGGGGTCTCCACCCACACGGCCTTGGTCTTCGGGGTGAGGGCCGCGCGCACGGCGGAGGGGTCGCTGGTGTCGGCCACCGACCACTCCACGCCCCAGCGGGCGACGACCTTGGCGAAGAGCCGGAACGTGCCGCCGTACGCGTCGTTCGGGATCACCACGTGGTCGCCGGGGCTGAGCAGCGTACGCAACAGGCAGTCCTCGGCGGCCAGTCCGGACGCGAACGCGAGTCCGCGCCGGCCGCCCTCCAGGGCCGCGAGGTTCTCCTCCAGGGCGGTCCTGGTGGGGTTGGCGCTGCGGCTGTACTCGTAGCCGCCGCGCAGGCCGCCCACGCCGTCCTGCTTGTAGGTCGAGACCTGATAGATCGGCGGTACGACCGCGCCGGTGAGGGGGTCCGCCGTGTTGCCCGCGTGGATGGCGAGCGTCTCGAAGTGCTGACTGATGTGCCTGTCGCTCATGGGTCACGAGCGTAGTGCGCCGACGGCTCCGATGACGGACCGAGGCGGCGGCTCCGCGTCGGCCGGGAGAAGTTGTCCACAGGTCGGCGACCGGGTTGGCCAATTGTCACCGCCGTCTGGAACGCTTGTGTCATGGAGATTCTCTGGGTCCTGGTGGCGCTTCTCATGATCGGCTTCGTGGCCGTGCCGTTCATGCGGCGCCGGCGGGGCATGATCGAGCAGGTGCCGCCCGGCCACCCGGACGCGGCGGACCCCGCGAACTACGGCTTCGTGCGGCAGGAGGAGCTGGACGTCCGAATGCCGGGCCCCGACCAGGACCTGCTGGACGTGCTGGACCTGGTGCAGCGCACCCAGGACTACCGCGCGGCGGCGCAGCTGCTCGCGGGCACCGAGAGCGAGGGCGAGCGGCGCTGGCAGCGGGTGCAGGCCTTCGCCGGAGCCGCCTCGCTGGAGCTGGCGCAGCGGCCCGGCGGGGTGAGTGAGAACCCCGGCGGGCAGTGGCTGCGGGTGTGGCGCACCGAGCAGCCCAAGGACGCGGGCGGTGCCGCGGTGCACGCGGAGTTCCTGGTGCAGCAGGCGTGGCGCACGGCCACACCGGGGACGGACGAGTTCCGGATCATCATGGAGGAGGCGCGGGCGGCGCTCGGTGAGGCGGCGCTGCTGGCTCCGGGCGATCCGATCCCGTACATCGTGGAGCTGTCCGTGGCCCGCGGGCTGGCCTACAAGCAGCCGGAGTTCGAGCAGGTCTGGCTGAAGATCCTTGACCGCGCCCCGAACCACATGGGCGCCCACCTGGCCGCGCTGCACTACTGGTGCGCGAAGTGGCACGGCTCGCGGGAGCAGGCGTACGGCTTCGCCGAGGCCGCCGCGGCACGCGCCCCGCAGGGTTCGCTGCTGGCCGCGATGCCGCTGTTCGCGGTGTTCGAGCACCTGCCCGAGGTCAACCTGGTCAGCGGGTTCTACCAGAGCGAGGTCGTCAGCAAGGCGATGCACGGCGCGCTGCACGCGGTGCACTCGGCGCGCGCGGACGACCCGATGCTGGCGCACGTCCGCCATCTGCTGGTGTTCTTCCTGGTCCGGGCGGAGCGCTGGGCGGAGGCCATGAACGAGCTGATCCACATCGACGGTCATGTGGGCGCCCTGCCCTGGACGCTCTCCCCGGACCCGGCTGCGGAGTTCGCCGTGTACCGCGCGCTGGCGGTCGCCGGTTACGAGGCGAACGGCGGCAGCCCGGCGACGCTGCCGCACTGATCCGGCGCACTGATCCGGCACGCCCGGGGCGTGGCCGTGGCCGCGCCCCGCCCGCGTCAGCCCTCCGCGCGGGCGGGAAGCTTCCAGCCCGGCCGCGGGAAGTGGCAGGTGTACCCGTCGGGGTACCGCTGGAGGTAGTCCTGGTGCTCGGGCTCGGCCTCCCAGAAGGGGCCGACCGGCTCCACCTCGGTGACGACCTTGCCCGGCCAGATGCCGGAGGCGTCCACGTCGGCGATGGTGTCCTCGGCGATCCGCTTCTGCTCGTCGTCGACGTAGTAGATCGCCGAGCGGTAGCTGAGGCCGATGTCATTGCCCTGGCGGTTCCTGGTGCTCGGGTCGTGGATCTGGAAGAAGAACTCCAGCAGGGCGCGGTAGTCGGTCTGCTCCGGGTCGTAGAGGATCTCGATGGCCTCCGCGTGCGTGCCGTGGTTGCGGTACGTCGCGTTCGGCACGTCGCCGCCGGTGTAGCCGACCCGGGTGGCCGTCACTCCCGGGAGGTGGCGGATCAGTTCCTCCATCCCCCAGAAGCATCCGCCCGCCAGCACGGCCCTCTGCGTCTGCGCGGCCATCACGACCCCTTTCCCTGTCTGTCGGCTCGATGAGGGCGGGCCGCCTCCGGCGCTCCCTGCCCGCTCCCCTCAACACACCGGACCCCCGCCCCATTCCGCACCCGCCGAGCCCGCCCCGCCACCGAAATCGGCTGGCCCGCGGGACGGGGCCGCCCCCACGCTGTACCCATGGACGTACCGCACCGCGTGATCCGCGCGGCCCACACGGATGCCACGATCACCGTCTACCAGGCCTACTCCCCGGAGATCGGCCTGCCCGCGGCCCGGGAGAACCGGTTCCCGCCCACCTGGAAGCGCGACCGCATGACCTGGATCACCAAGCCGCGTTCGCAGACCTCTTCCATGCCGTCGGCGCGACTGTGAGCTCTGTCGGAGCGCTGCTCCTCGCAGGTGGGACGGCCAGCGTCCCTGTGGCGGGTGAGTGAAGCCAGCCGCGGTGTCCGGACCGCCGGTCAGGAACGCAGGTGGGCCAGCTGTTCGTCGCCGGTGGGGTAGCTGTGTTCCTCGGGGAGCAATCGGGTCGCTGCGTCCAGTTCGCCGCTGCTGACGCGTGCGTGGATCTCGTGGGCGAGCGGGGTCACGTCGCGGATGGACACGATCCACTCGTTCGCGTAACGCGACGATGCCTCGCCCGACAGTCCCAGTTGCAGCGAGCGGTGCGGCAGGGGACGCAGGTGCAGATCGCGTTCGGGATCCCACTGGACACGGGCCGGTGAGCGCTTGAGGTCACGCTGCCAGGCGGCGCGATCGGGGTGCAGGCCGCGGACGTAGTGCGAGAGACACGCGTGGCGCAGCGCCCAGTCGAAGCCGTCGCGAGTGATCTCGACCGCGAGGACGGTCTCCTGTCCCTCCTTGGCACCCCAGCCACAGCGGTACATCATCCACAGGAAGCTGGGCTTGATCCACGTCATGCGGTCAGGCTTCCACGCGGCGGGAAAACGCCCGTCACGGATGGCGGGCCGTCCGATTTCAGGGCGGTAAGCCTGGTAGACGGTGATCGTGGATGCCGTGTGAAGCGCGCGGATCCTTTGGTGCGGTTCTTCCATGGCGTACAGCGTGGAGGCGGCCAGGTCAGGGGGCCACCGATTTTCGATCGTCGCGCGTTGCGACGGTGCCCGTCGGGCGCGGCACCGTGCGGGGTTGTCGGTGCCGCCTCTTGTCCTCAGACTCCTGAATCCAAGCGGCTTGACGTGGTTCACCAGGCCGCGTTCACCGCCCTCATCCAAAGCAGCAGATCAGGAACCAGGTGGAGCTACTCCACCTCGATACCGAAATCCTGAACGAGTTCCCCCAGGCCGCCCGTGTAGCCCTTGCCGCCGAGCACGAAGTCCCAGTCTCCGTTCGCCCTTCGGCGGAAGGAGCCGAGCACCAAGGCGGTTTCCTGCGACCGGCCGTCGGATACCTCAAGCCGTCCCATCTCCGCCAGCTCCGGGTCGAGGAGGCGGATGAACGCGTCCGTGAAACCAGAGAGGTCGGCGTCCGGGTTGACCTCCGGGTCGATGGCTGCGACGAGCACGAACCGGTCGGCTTCATCGGGCAACCCGTCGAAGGAGACACAGATCGCGGCCTTGTCGGGTGCGGTGGCGGGGAGGGCACGAACTGAGCCGTCCGGCGTCTGAGGGTTGTTGAAGAAGACGAAGTGACTGTCGCTGAGGACCCGGTTGCCACGGCAGACGAGAGCGCACACGTCCAGGGCGACGCTTCCGGTCCACGACATGCCCAAGACGTTGTAGTCGTCTGGCAGCCGAGTGTCCGGCGCTGAGGGCGTCGGCTCTGCCGGGACTTGCCGGCCGCCGTCACCGAGCCGCCCACGCAGGCCATGACGATGCAACAGGTCCACGAGTTCGGCGCCCGAGATGAGTTCGAGCGGCTTGCCGTTGGCGAAAGTGTGTGAGCCGGGGCCGAACCCTGACGTCGTCACGAGGACACCCTTGTTGGCGCCGGCGTCCTGCACGGTTCCGTACAAGTCACGCACAGCGGTGGGGGGCACCGTGTTGCGGTAGCGCTTCACCTGGACGACTATCTTGCCGCCTCGGATCGGTGCCGGATCCAGTGCGTCGACGTCCACGCCACCATCGTTGGAACGTTGGGTCGTCACCGCCTGCATCCCCATGGCCCGGAAGAGATCGGCCACAAGATTCTCGAAGGCGATCGGGTCCATGGCCAAGAGGTCCGGTTCCTCGTCGCCGCCGTGGGAGACAACACGGTTCCCGACATCCTGAGGCCGCCTGCTCGGGCGTACCGGTGTGAGCTGATCCGGTCGGGCCGAGAGCTGTCCGCGGAGTGCGTCAGCCAGGCAACTGCCTGCGTCCACTTGCGCCAGGTGCAGGTCGAGGAACGAGGAGCGCGCGGCCATGACGGTTGCGAGGAATATCTGGCCCGGCCGGCCGGTCGTCGGGTCGTGCCCGTCGACGAACCCGTTCAAGGTCACCGACTCCAGCGCACCCAGCTCATCCGCGGCGAACAGCTCATGGAGAACAAGCAGCATGCACTGGGCCAGGACCTCCGTGTACAGAGCACGGCGCTGGCTCACTGGTCGCGGAGTTTCCTTGTCCTGGTCGACACCGGACATGTACCGGACGGCCTTGACCTCCGGCACAACGCTGTAGGCGGGCAACTCCCAGTCCAGGACCAGTTGCCGGGCGTGTGGGTCGTAGGCTGCTGCCACCTGACGGGGGAAGCCTTCCGGCCATGCCGTCGAGGCGTAGAGAGCCGCGGAGAAGTACTCGATCACGGCATCGGGATCCCGGCTCCTCACCCCTTCGGTTGTCGCGACGACGCCCGCGTTGTGCCGCCGTACATCAGACAGCTGAGTATCGACCCACTGCTGGTACTCCCGCTGGTACGTGGCCAACTGTTGCTGTCGCTGGGCCTCCGCGGCTTGGGCGGCCTGCCAGTCCCGCTCAAAGCGCGCTCGTGCTTCGGCCTGAGCCTGGGCCCGGCGACCTGCGGTCCAACCGCTCTGGGTCTGGTAGTTACTGAAATCCGGCATGGGTACCGGCTGTGCCAACGGTCCGGGAGCAAAGGGCTGCACCTCCTCAGATCGCATGAGGGAGGCGGCCCTGAAGACCGGCGCCTGGCAACCCGAGGCAAGAAGACCTTGCAGGGATGCAACCTGCGCGTCCAGCTCCTCTGTTCGCCGCAGAGCCTCTGCCTGCCGGAACTCGCGGTGGCTCTGGGCAGCTCGCCGCTGATAGGCCCGCGCCTGTTGTTCTTGCTGTCTCCGCCGTCTGGCTTCGGCTTCCATCTGGCGCTGTTGTTGCCGTTGCATATCGGCCCAGACACCGACAAATCCAGAGCGACGACTCATATGCTGCAGGCCCTCCCCAGGACGTTGGCAGCCGAAAGGCACCATGGTTGTCCCCACAACCAGCTGTAACGAGACGACTCTAGCCAGCAATCGCGGTCTCGCACATCCACTCTTCAAAGGAAGCACGGTGGGCGCATCCCCGCAGGTCAACGTGACTGGAGGGTAACCAGGACCGTGCCGGGCCGCAGGGCTCGAACGGTCGCATGAGCCAGCATCGATCTCGCGGTGTGCACCGCAACCTGAAAGGTCTGTGAACTCGGCTTGGCCTGGGTCAAGCCCAGCTTCCTGTGGATGATGTACCGCTGTGGCTGGGCCCTGAAGGCCGCGCAGGAGACCGTGCTCGCGGTCGTGATCGATCGGGCGGGGTTCGAGTGGGCGCTCGGGAACGCCTGTCTGTCCAGCTATGTGCCGGGGCTGCACGCCAACTGGCCGGGCTGGCAGCGGCAGTTGCGGCGGGCACCCGCGCGGGTGCAGTGGGATCCCGAACGGGATCTGCGGCTGCGGCCGCTGCCGTACCGGTCGTTGCAACTGGGGCTGTGCGGTGAGGCGGTGCGCCGCTACGCGGACGAGTGGATCGTCTCGATACGTGACGTGACACCGCTCGCCCACGAGGTGCACGCCCTGGTCGGACGCGGGGACCTGGAGTCGGCAGCCCTGCTGTTGCCCCGGGAGGACCCGTACCCCGCCCCGGAGAAGACCCTTGCCCAGCTGCGGGGATGACCCCACGCCCACCGACCTCGGCGCGCCCTGGCGCCCACCGGCCCGGCCGGGCACCCCTCGCCCCGGGCCGAACTGCACCCGCGGGGCGTCCACTGGTGGACCGAGTCGCGGTGGGACGAGGACGGTCCCGAGTTCGACATCCACTTCCGTCTCCACGCGGACCGGCGTCCGTGGCGCCGGGGCTGTGTCGACGCGCTGCTGCGGGCGGTCGCGGACGGGGCGCTCGCCGAGGTGTTCGTCACCGACACGGAGCTGGAGCGCATCCATCACCCCTACGACGGCGGCGCGGACGTCGTCCTCGCCACGCCCGCGGAGCGCGACGCGCTGCGGGAACGCCACGCAGGATGGCTCTCCGCGCATCCCGATGGTCTCTGAACCGCGGGCCCGGTTGGTTGGAGCCTTGTCCCAGCGGTTCCTGGAGATCCAGGCGGCGGTGAACACGGCGCGCGGTCGAGGGGGCGGGGAATTGGGTTGCGGGTGTTCGGAAGGGGCGGGCTTGATGGGTGTATGGCCGATATCCATGGCGCCTTCGACGATCTCTTCGCCGCCGTGCCGCGGGCGCTGGCGGACCTCCTGGACGCCGGTGACGCCGGCGGCTCGGTGGCGGTCCTCGTGGACGGCGTGCCCGTGGTGAACGTCTGGGGCGGGTACGCCGACGCGGGGCGGACCGCGCCCTGGCGGCGGGACACCCTCGTCAACGTCTACTCCGTCACCAAGACGATGACCTCGCTGTGCGCGCTGGTCCTAGCCGACCGCGGGGTTCTCGACGTGGACGCGCCCGTCGCCCGTTACTGGCCCGAGTTCGCGGCCGGCGGCAAGGAGCGGGTGCTGGTGCGGCACGTGCTGGCGCACACCGCGGGGCTGCCGGACTGGGATCCGCCGCTCGCCACCGAGGAGCTGTACGACCGGGCGGCCGTCACGGCACGGCTCGCGGCGCAGGAACCGCTCTGGGAACCCGGTACCGCCGCCGGGTACCACTCGCTGACCCAGGGGTTCCTGGTGGGTGAGCTGGTCCGGCGCGTCACCGGCCGCCCCCTGGGCACGTTCTTCGCAGAGGAGGTCGCCGGGCCCCTCGGCGCCGACTTCCACATCGGGCTGCCGGCCGAGCACGATTCCCGGGTCGCGCTCACCGTTCCGCCGCCGGACCGGGACGAGGAGTACGCGAGCGGGCCGGGCCCGGCGACGCGGCTCCGGGTCCGGGACGGCAACGGGCCGGCCTGGCGCCGGGCCGAGATCCCGGCCGCGAGCGGGTTCGGCAACGCCCGCTCGGTCGCCCTGGTGCAGTCGGCGATGGCCTGCGGCGGGACCGTGGGCGGGGTGCGGCTGCTGTCGCCGGACGGCTGCGCGCGGGCGTGGGAGGAGCAGTTCAGCGGCGAGAACCGGGTGCTGGGCATGCCCACGCGCTGGGGTCTGGGGTACGGGATGTTCGGCAGTACGTACGGGTGGGGCGGCTGGGGCGGCTCGCTGGTGATGATCGAGCCGGAGACCCGGTCCGTGGTGGCGTACATGACCAACCAGATGCGCGAACCGGCCGAGGACACCAGAGGACTGGAGATCGTGATGTCCGCCCAGGACGGGATCGGGGCGATGCGGAAGTGATCGGGGCGATGCGGAAGTGATCAGCTCGTATCAGCGGGGCCTGCGCGACCGGCTACTCGCGGCTCCGGTGGTGCCCGCCCCGGAGCCGTGGCGGCCGGTGTTCGGCGCGTACACGGCGAACGGTCACCCGCCCTGTGCCGCTGTCGGCGGCCTGCTCGGGATCGGTTTCGCCGTGCACCCCGAGAGCGGGCGGGACCTGGTGATGGTCGTGTCGCACGACGGCCACGGTCTCTTCGACGCCGTGACCGGCGAGCGGATCGCCCGCGACCGCGACCCGGACGTCGAGGACGGCACGCCCGACGCGGCCGCCGACCTCACCTGCCCGGGGCTGGGGCCCGTCGCCGGCACCCGGGTGCACATCGCCGGGGTGTACGGGGGCGGGCTCCATCTGGGCACGGGGGACGGCTGGACGCTCGCCGTCGAGACCCCGGAGTGGCCGGAGGAGCGGGTGCTGCTGGAGCACGGCGGGCGGTTCTACTCCACGCCGCACGAGGAGGGCTGGTGGCACGTCTTCCACTCCACCTGGTCGACCTTCCGGACCGCGGGCTTCTCCCCCACCGGCCGGACACTGGCCGTGGCGACCAGCAGCGACCTGACCCTGTGGACGCGCGACGGGGACGGCCCCACCGCCCGGTGAGGTGACCGGGTGGCAGGGCCGTCCCACGCCCCGGATACGCCCCGGATACGTCCCGGATACGCCCCGGACCGTCAGATCAGATCGTCGCCGTGTCGATCACGAACCGGTACCGCACATCGCTGGCCAGCACCCGCTCGTACGCCTCGTTGATCTCGCTCGCGGCGATCAGTTCGATCTCGGCGCCGAAGCCGTGCGCGGCGCAGAAGTCGAGCATCTCCTGGGTCTCGGCGATGCCGCCGATGGCGGACCCGGCGAGGGTCCTGCGGGCGCCGATCAGGGAGAACAGGTTGAGGGAGATCGGCTCCTCGGGGGCGCCCACGTTCACCAGGGCGCCGTCGGTCTTCAGCAGGGACAGGTACGAGCCGAAGTCCAGCGGGGCCGAGACGGTGGAGACGATCACGTCGAAGGTGCCGGCCAGTTCCTCGAAGGTCTTCGGGTCGCTGGTGGCGTGGTAGTGGTCCGCGCCCAGCTTCAGCCCGTCCTCCTTCTTGCGCAGGGACTGGGACAGCACGGTCACCTCGGCGCCGAGCGCGTGCGCGATCCTGACGCCCATGTGGCCGAGGCCGCCCATGCCGAGGATCGCGACCTTCTTGCCGGGGCCCGCGCCCCAGTGCTTCAGCGGGGAGTACAGGGTGATGCCCGCGCACAGCAGCGGCGCGGCCACGTCGAGGGCGAGGCCGTCGGGGATGCGGACGGTGTAGTTCTCGTCGACGACGATCTGCTGGGAGTACCCGCCGTAGGTGGGCTCCCCGTTCCTGTCGAGGGCGTTGTACGTGCCGGTCATACCGCCGCCCGTGCAGTACTGCTCCAGGCCGGCGCGGCAGTTGTCGCACTCGCGGCAGGAGTCGACCATGCAGCCGACGCCCACCCGGTCACCGACGGCGAACCGGGTGACGCCGGAACCGACCTCGGCGACCACGCCCGCGATCTCGTGGCCGGGCACCATCGGGAAGATGGCCTCGCCCCAGCCCTCGCGGGCCTGGTGGATGTCCGAGTGGCAGATGCCGGCGAACTTGATGTCGATCAGCACATCGAACTCACCGACGGCACGGCGCTCGATGGTGGTGCGCTCCAGCGGGGCCTTGGCAGAGGGAGCGGCGTACGCGGCGACAGTGGTCATGGGAGTGGTTCTCCTAGGGGTCGCGTGCCCGGCCGCCTTCCGCCCGGGCACGGACTCCAGCCTGCCCCCGTGCTGGGCATCCACCCAGGCCACGGCTTTGCGTACGTCCGCTGTGCCTACCACTGGCGGGGTCAGGCTCGTGTGCGTACGACCGGGAATACTGGACGTATGAACGAGCAGTCCGCACCCTCCCCCCTGGACCGGCGCGCCGAGCTGAGCGAGTTCCTGCGCACCCGGCGCGCCCGGCTGAAGCCGGAGGACGTGGGGCTGCCCGACTTCGGACGGCACCGCCGGGTGCCGGGGCTGCGGCGCGAGGAGCTGGCGCAGCTGGCCGGGGTGTCGGTGGCGTACTACACGCGTCTGGAGCAGGGCAACGGGCGGAACGTGTCGGCGGAGGTGCTGGACTCCATCGCGCGGGCGCTGCGGCTGAGCGACGCCGAGCACGCGCATCTGACACATCTGGCGAAGCCGAAGCAGCACAAGAAGAAGTCGGTGGGCCGTCCGGAGCAGGTGCGGGGCGGGCTGCGGCAGCTGCTGGAGTCGATCGACAGTGTCCCCGCGTACATCAGCGGGCGGCGCTCGGACATCGTCGCCTGGAACCCGATGGCGGCGGCCGTCTTCGGCGACTGGGCCGAGCTGCCGGCGGCGGAGCGGAACTGGGCGCGTCTGGTGTTCCTGAAGCCGGAGTACCGGGAGCTGTTCGTCGAGTGGGACCAGAAGGCGTACGACATCGTCAGCTATCTCCGGATGGACGCCGGCTGCCACCCCGACGACCCGAGGCTCTCCTCCCTGGTCGGTGAACTGTCGCTGAAGAGCGACGAGTTCAGGCGCCTGTGGGCCACCCACGACGTCAAGGAGAAGAGTTACGGCATCAAGCGGCTGCGGCATCCGCTGGTCGGCGAACTCACCCTGAACTTCGAGACGTTCGCGCTGACGGACGGCTCGGAGCAGCATCTGGTGACGTACCACCCGGAGCCCGGGTCGCCCTCGGCGGAGGCGCTGCGGCTGCTGGCGAGCTGGGGTGCGGACGCCACCCGGGCCGGGTCCGCGGCACCGTCCGCACCCTGAGCCTCAGCCCTGGTACGGCGGGGCGGCTCCCCAGGTCCACTTCGGCACCGGCTGCGGTGCCGGGGCCTGCGCGTCGGGCCCGGAGAAGTACACGGCGAGCCGGGTGCCCCATTCGACGTAGGCGAGGAAGGCCGAGCGGAACTCCGCGTCCGTCGGCAGGCCCGCCTCGTCGGCCGCATCCTGGACGAGGTTGACCCAACGGCGGCGCTGGGCCTCGGTGATGGCCAGGCCCCGGTGCTTGGCGACCATGTGGTCGTGGCCGCCCTGGGTGCCGGAGTAGGCGGGCGGCCCGCCGAAGACCTCGCCGAGCCAGAGGGCGACGTGTTCCGCGTGGTCCGGGTCGAGGCCCTCGAACAGCGGGGCCAACAGGTCGTCCTTGCGGACCCGGTCGTAGAAGGCCGTGGTCAGCCGGGAGAGGGCGGGGGCGCCGCCCGCCCAGGCGTAGAGCGTAGGCACCGCCGATCCGGTGCCGCGCACCTCGGTCGGCCGGTAGTGGCGCATCTCCTCGATGTTGCCGATGTACGGGCGGATCTCGGCCAGGAAGCCGGGGAAGAGGTCCGAGGTGCGGAAGCCCTCGACGTGGTCCTCGGTCGAGGTCCAGGTGATCCGCAGGACGAAGTGCTCGGGGTCCTCCTCGCAGCGGGTCAGTTCGTAGTCGACGCATTGGGGGGCGGCCGCGAGCGAGGCGGCGGCGCGGGTGTAGGCGGCGAGGAACTCCGCCGACTGCTGCTCGGGGACGCGGTACCGGACGTATTCCACCGTGTGAGCCGTCATGGGCCCACACAAGCACGGCAAAAGGACGGAAGCTGCCCCTCCGGCGGGGCACGGGACCGTGTCAGCGCTGGGCGAAAACGGAAGCCGCGCTGACAGTCCCGTGCGGGCTGGTTCCTGGGTCGCGGACAGCCTTCTCATCCTTCTCTTATTTCGGCCTTATCCCTTCATCACAAGCTGTCCCTAGCTTGCGGCGCATGTTCTTCACCTACCTGAGGCGCGAGCTGCGCCGCCGCAGAAAGGCGGCCCTCGTCGTCGCCTCCGGGCTCGCGCTGGGCATCGCGCTGGTCATCGTGGTCAACTCCGTGTCCTCGGGCATGGGCAAGGCCCAGGACAAGGTCCTGGAGTCGCTGTACGGGCTCGGCACCGACATGACCGTCACGAAGGCGGCGCCCGCCGAGGGGAGTCAGCAGGAGCGGCCGCGCTTCGAGTTCGACGCGCAGGACGAGGACTCCGACGAGGAGCAGAGCAGCGACCGGGTCATGGTCCAGGGCTTCCAGACGCTGGCGAGCTCGACCGTGGAGAAGGTCGGCGGGCAGAGCGGTGTGTCGGACGCGGTCGGCGGGCTGAGCCTGCAAGTCATCAAGGTCAGCGGCGAGTTCCGCCGGGGCGAGTTCCAGCAGGACGGCGACGGCGGCCGGCAGCAGGGCGGTCCCGGCGGCGGGACGCAGATGCCCGAGGGCCGGGTCGAGGGCGGCGGCGCCACGTTCGACGTCAACAACTACTCGGTCTACGGCACCGATGTCACCGAGCCCGCGCTGGGCCCGCTGACCTCCTCGAAGATCACCAGTGGTCGTACGTTCAAGACCTCGGAGACCAACGCGAAGGTGGTCGTCGCCGACGCCTCCTACGCCAAGGAGAAGGAGCTGAAGGTCGGCTCCGAGGTCACCGTCAAGGGCACCGAGTTCGAGGTCATCGGCATCGCCACGCCGGAGAGCGGCGACGCGTCGGCCAACCTCTACATCCCGCTGAAGCAGGCGCAGACCCTCAGTGACTCGAAGAACAAGGTCACCACGATCTACGTCAAGGCGACGGACTCGCAGCGGATCGACGCCGTGAAGTCGGAGATCCAGAAGAACATCTCGGGTACGACGGTGACGACTTCGGCGGACCTGGCGGACACCGTGTCGGGTTCGCTGTCGACGGCGTCCGACCTGGCCACCAGCGTCGGCAAGTGGCTGTCCGTCGCGGTGCTGGTGGCGGCGTTCCTGGTGGCGGGCCTGCTCACCTCCTCGGCGGTGTCGCGCCGGGTGCGGGAGTTCGGCACGCTGAAGGCGCTCGGCTGGAAGTCGGGCCGGGTGACCCGGCAGGTCATCGGTGAGGCGGTCGTCAACGGACTGGTGGGCGGCGTCCTCGGTATCGCGGTCGGTCTGGCCGGCGCGTACACGGTGACGGCGATCAGCCCGACCCTGGAGGCCCAGATCGCGTCGGGCGGCGGCTTCGGCGGCGGCCCCGGCGGCGGGATGGGCGGTGGCCCCGGCGGCGGGATGGGCGGCGGCCCGGGTGCCCAGCAGGCGTCGAACGCGCTGGAGGTGGCCCTCACCGCCCCGGTGAGCGCCACGACGATCGCCCTCGCGGTGGGCCTGGCGGTGGCGGGCGGTCTGATCGCCGGCGCCTTCGGCGGCTGGCGCGCCTCCCGGCTGCGTCCGGCGGACGCGCTGCGCCGGGTCGAGTAGCGGCCGCGCCACCACCCCACCCCGAATCCACCAGGAGCCACCTCATGTACGAACTCAGAAATGTCACCAAGGTCTACAGCCGGGGCAAGGAAACCGTGCGCGCCCTCGACGGGGTCGACCTCACCATCCCCGACGGGGACCGGCTCGTCATCCAGGGGCCCACCGGCGGCGGAAAGTCCACTCTTCTCCAGATGCTCGGCGGACTCGACCGTCCGACGTCGGGAGAGGTGGTTCTGGATGGCACGGATCTGGCCAAACTCTCCGAGGGCCGGCTGACCGGCGTGCGCAGCGAGAACATCGGATTCGTCTTCCAGAGTTTCAATCTGATCCCCACGCTCACCGCGCAGGAGAACGTCGAGACGGCGCTCGTTCCGCTCGGCGTGAAGGTGAGGGAACGGCGGGAACGGGCCGCCGAGGCGCTGAAGTCCGTCGGTCTCGGCGAGCGCCTCTCGCACCTGCCCTCGGAGATGTCCGGCGGTCAGCAGCAGCGCGTCGCGATCGCCCGCGCCCTGGTCAAGGAGCCCAAGGTACTGCTGGCCGACGAACCCACCGGCAATCTCGACGAGTCGATGCGCGACGAGATCATGGACGTGCTCCAGCGGATGTGGAAGGAGTTGGGGCTCACCTTCATCATGGTCACGCACGATTCGTCGATCGCGAAGAAGGCCCCCCGCGTCGCGACCATCCGCAAGGGGAAAATCTCCGTGAAGGAGAACTCCCACAACGCCGCCTCGTAACAGGCCGATTCTGTCCGTCGCCCGTCTATTGAGGTAACTGATCACCCCCCGGCATACTTGCGTATTCCGGGGGGTGCGCGTACGTGTGCGCAGGACTGCCCCCGGCCGGGTGAAAGGGGAAATTCACCCGGCACTTCAGCAAGGGGGAAACTTGCGCAGACAAGTGAAAAAGGCATGCGCGGCCACTGTCGCCACAGCGGCCGCCGTCGCCCTCGCCGCCGGCATGACCAGCCCGGCGTCGGCGAAGCAGGGGCAGGGGCAGGGGCAGGCTCAGCGGGCGGGTTCCGCGGATCGACTCGGCTCCCACCACCGCATCACCCTGATCACGGGGGACCGGGTCGGCGTGGACGCCAAGGGCCGGGTCGTCGCCCTGGAGCGGGCGGAGGGGCGGCAGCACATACCCGTCCAGATCCGGAAGATCGAGGGGCACACCCTCGTCATACCCGCCGACGCGGCCCGGCTGATCGCCGCCGGCAAGCTCGACCAGCGGCTCTTCGACGTCACCGAGCTGAACAAGTCGGCCACCCGGAAGTCGCAGGCCAAGGGCCTGAAGGTGATCGTCGGTTACCAGGGCGCCGCGGCCGGCGCCAAGGCCGACGTCCGTGACGCCGGTGACCTGCGGCGCACCCTGAAGTCCCTGAACGCGGACGCGGTGCAGACGCCGTACGCGGAGACTCCCGAGCTGTGGGATGCCGTCACCAACGGCGACCGGACCGCCTCGGGCATCGCGCACATCTGGCTCGACGGCACCCGCAAGGCCACGCTCGACACGTCCGTGGCCCAGATCGGCGCCCCGAAGGCGTGGTCGGCGGGGTACGACGGCAAGGGCGTCAAGATCGCGGTGCTGGACACCGGTGTCGATGTGAACCACCCGGACCTCAAGGACCAGGTGATCGCCTCGAAGAACTTCACCCCGGCGGCGACCGCCGAGGACAAGGTCGGCCACGGCACGCACGTCGCGTCCATCGCGGCGGGCACCGGCGCCAAGTCCGGCGGCAAGTTCAAGGGCGTGGCGCCCGGCGCCCAGGTCCTCAACGGCAAGGTCCTGGACGACACCGGCTCCGGTGACGACTCCGGCATCCTCGCCGGCATGGAGTGGGCGGCCGAGCAGGGCGCCCAGGTCGTCAACCTCAGCCTCGGCGGCATGGACACCCCCGAGGTGGACCCGCTGGAGGCGGCGGTCAACAAGCTGTCCGCGGAGAAGGGCATCCTGTTCGCCATCGCGGCGGGCAACTCCGGCCCGGAGTCGGTCGGTTCGCCGGGCAGCGCGGACGCCGCGCTCACCGTCGGCGCCGTCGACGACAAGGACGCGCTGGCCGACTTCTCCTCCACGGGCCCGCGGCTCGGGGACGGCGCCATCAAGCCGGACGTGACCGCGCCGGGCGTGGACATCACGGCCGCCTCCGCCAAGGGCAGCCTGATCGAGCAGGAGGTCGGCGAGAAGCCGGCCGGCTATCTGACCATCTCGGGTACGTCGATGGCGACGCCGCATGTGGCCGGTGCCGCCGCGATCCTGAAGCAGCAGCACCCGGAGTGGACGTACGCCGAGCTGAAGGGGGCGCTGACGGCGTCCACGAAGGGCGGCAAGTACACGCCGTTCGAGCAGGGTTCGGGCCGCATCCAGGTGGACAAGGCGATCAAGCAGACCCTGATCGCCGACCCGGTGTCGCTGAGCTTCGGCGTGCAGCAGTGGCCGCACACCGACGACACCCCGGTCACCAAGGAGCTGACGTACCGCAACCTCGGCACCGAGGACGTCACCCTGAAGCTGACCTCGACCGCCACCGACCCCAAGGGCCGGCCGGCCCCGGCGGGCTTCTTCCGGCTGGGCACCACCACGGTGACCGTCCCGGCGGGCGGCAGGGCCACGGTGGACGCGACCGTCAACACCAAGCTGGGCGGCACGCTGGACGGCGCCTACTCGGCGTACGTGACGGCGACGGGCGGCGGCCAGACCGTCCGCACGGCCGCGGCGGTGGATCGCGAGGTGGAGTCGTACGACCTCACCCTGAAGGCCGTCAACCGTGACGGCACCCCGGCCAAGGAGTGGAGCGCCTTCCTGGCGGGCGTCGCCGGCCTGGGCAAGCACCGGTTCTACTTCCCCTACGACGCCGACGGCACCGCCACGGTGCGCGTCCCCAAGGGCCAGTACGTCCTGGACTCCAGCATCTCCGTGGACCCCGAGGACAGCACCAAGGGCCTGGACTGGCTGGCGCAGCCGAAGCTGACCATCAGCAAGAACACGACGGTCACGCTGGACGCCCGTACCGCCAAGCCGGTGGACATCACCGTCCCGGACGCGGCCGCCAAGTCCGAGTTCGCCTCTCCGGGCTACGACGTGACGGTCGGGGACTCCGGCTTCGGCTTCAGCTGGTTCCTGGACAGCTACGACAACTTCCGCACCAAGGGGCTCGGGCCGAAGATCACCGACGGCTCGCTGAGCCAGCAGTGGGACGGCCACTGGAGCAGCGGACCGGCCGCCGAGTACAACACGGTCGCCGGCAGCACGGTGCAGCAGCTCGCCACCGGTTACACCAAGCACTACAAGGCGAGCGAGTTCGCCACGGTGAAGGTCGCCATGGGCGCCTCGTCCGGCGGCAAGAAGGGCGCCGTCAACGCGGTGGGCTGGCTGCCCGGTTCCAGCAGCGCGTCCTCCATGGGCATCCCCCAGACCCTGCCCGGCACCCGCACCCTGCACCTGTCCACCGCCTCCGGGGTGAAGTGGGGCGTGGACTTCGAGCAGATCGGCGGGCTCGACGCGGAGGGCTGGCCGATCAGCGAGGCGTACTACACGCTCGGCGCGGACCAGACCTTCAAGGCCGGCCAGACCTACTCGAAGACGTTCAACACGGCCGTCTTCGGCCCGCGCCTGAACGCCGACTTCGGCCTGTACCGCGACGGCAACGACATGTACGGCATCGTGCCGCTGTTCGCGGACGGCAAGGCGCACGCCGGCTCCTCCGAGTTCACCTCGGTGAAGACGGAGCTGTACCGCAACGGCACGAAGATCGGCTCCAACGCCGACCCGCTGTTCGGGGAGCCGTTCAGGGTCCCGTCCGCCGAGGCCGAGTACAAGCTGACGACCTCGGTGAAGCGGAGCGTCAAGGTGGCGGCCGCCTCCACGCGGATCGACGCCAGCTGGACCTTCAAGTCCAAGAAGCCGTCGGCCGACTTCGCCAAGCTGCCGGCCTCCAGCGTCCGTTTCGCTGCCACCACGGGCCTGGACAGCCGGGTCGTGGCGGGTCACACGAAGACCGTCCCGGTCGTCGTGGAGGGCGCGGCCAAGGGCTCCAACCTGAAGTCGCTGTCGGTGTACGTGTCCTACGACTACGGCCAGACCTGGAAGAAGGTCACCGTCACCGGCGGCAAGATCAAGGTCAAGAGCCCCGCGAAGGGCAAGGCGATCTCGTTCCACGCGAAGATCACCGACAAGAAGGGCAACAAGAGCACGGTCTCGATCTACAACGCCTACTACGGCAAGTAGCCCGCGACCGGTAGCGAAGGGAGCGGCCCCCGGGACTCAGGTCCCGGGGGCCGCTTCTCGTTGTCCGTCGGACGGGGGGCGGATCAGACCGCCGAGCCCGCCTTCCAGTCCGCCCAGCTCAGGTTCCAGCCGTTGAGGCCGTTGTCCGGGGAGACCTGCTTGTCGCCGGTGTTGGCGACGACCACGACGTCACCGACCATCGAGTTGGTGTAGAACCAGTAGCCCTCGGTGCCCTTGTCGTTGGCGCCCTTGGTGTCGTTCAGACCGACGCAGCCGTGGCTGGTGTTGACGTTGCCGAAGACCGAGTCGGCACCCCAGTAGTTGCCGTGGATGAAGGTGCCGGAGTTGGTCAGGCGGATGGCGTGGGGGACGTCCTTGATGTCGTACTCGCCCTTGCCGTCGTCGTCGGTGAAGCCCACGGTCGCGCCGTTCATGCGCGTCTCCTTGAACATCTCCGACATGACCATGGTGCCCTCGTACGTCTTGTTCTCGGGCGAGCCGGCGGAGATCGGGATGGTCTTGACGACCTCGCCGTCCTGCGTGACCTTCATCTGCTTGGTCTTCGCGTCGACGTAGGAGACCTGGTTGCGGCCGATCTTGAAGGTGACCGTCTTCTGCTGGACGCCGTAGACGCCCTCGGAGCCCTCGACACCGTCGAGCGCCAGGTTCAGCGTGACGGTGGAGCCCTCCTGCCAGTACTCGTCGGGCCGGCAGTCCATGCGGGTGTCGTTGAACCAGTGGCAGACCACTTCCTGGCCGCTGCTGGAGGTGACGGTGACGCCCTTCTGGACCTCCGCCTTGTTGCTGATCGCCTTGTCGAAGTTGAGCGACACCGGCATGCCCACGCCGACCGTGGAGCCGTCCTCCGGGGTGAAGTACCCGAGGAAGCTGTTGTCCGGGGAGACGGTGCTGAACGAGGCGTTCTCGTGGGCGACGCGGCCGTCGGCGTCCTCGGCCTCCACCGCGATCTTGTAGGTGGTGGAGCGCTCCAGCTGGCCGTTCGGCTTCCAGGTCTTCTTGTCGGCGGATATCGCGCCCTCGACGGCGGCACCCTCGGCCGTGGTCATCGTCACCTTGGTGAGCGTGCCCTTGCTCACGGTGACGGCGGCGGAGTTGTTGATGGAGGCGTTGTCGGTGCCGTCCTTCGGCGTGATCTTGATCTGCGCCTCGGAGGTCTTCTGGGCCGCCGCCTCGTCCACCTCGGCCTGCGCGGTGGCGTCACCGTCACCCGCGGAGGCTTCACTGCCACCGGAGCACGCCGAGAGCAACAGCACGCTGCCGAGCATGGCGGACGCGACCGTCAGGCCCCTGCGCCGCTTACCGACCGTCATCACACGCTTCTCCATCGTTGCCGAAATCCCCAAAACCCCGAGAGTCCCCGTTAAGAATCTTCAACGCTACGACCGGTTCGTCCCGTTCCACATCCCTTGAATGTGTGGGGCACACCACGTCCGCCGGGGCGGGTGGTGCCGATGTGCGGCCAGTGCGCCCGTTGAGACGACGAAACCCCGGACGGCGGTTGCCGTCCGGGGTCACGATTTCCCCAAGCGTGCTCAGCCAACCGTCTCTTCTTCGTCGTCCTCGTCGCCATCATCGTCGTCGAGGTCCCAGTCCGGCGAATCGGGGTCGTAGTCGATCCGCTCGCTGGACCAGGACGCCTGGGCGAGGTCGACCCCGGGCACCTCGCTGACCAGGTCGAACGGGTCGACGAGATAGGCGAGGGCCTCGGCGGTGTCTTCCGTCACAGCGCCCTCGGCGTGGGCCCGCTCCTCGGCCGGCATGCCGGGGTCGTCCGCGATCCGCTCCAGCGCGGCCTTGGTCACCGCTCCCGCGTCGTCCACTTCCAGGAAGAGCTCCACCCGAAGCCGGACAAACCGTGATGTCTCTTCTGCGCTCATGCTCGGAGCGTACGTCCCCGGCCGGGCTTGAGGCTCCCACGACTTTCCCGCGACCCGACCCTTTCATTAGCATCGCCCCACACGGCCAATTCGCCAGCGCCACAAGGGGATCGATATTCCGTGTCATCCGCTCGCCGACCGTTGCTGACCGCCACCGCCGCGGGGACGCTCCTGTGCGCCCTGTGGTTCGTCCCGTCCGCGAAGGCGTCGGGGGACGAGCCGGCCAGACAGACGCCCTCGACGGCCCCCGCGACGCAGGCGACCCAGCAGGCGCGGGCCGCCTCCGCCGACACCTCCGAGGTCCAGCTGGCCGACACCGGCAGCTTCGACACCACCCCGTACGTTCTGGGCGGAACCGTCTCACTCGCGCTCGGTGCCGGATTCGTGGTGTATTCGATACGCCGCGAACGCCACGGCTTCTGAACCGACTTGACGATTCGTTGAACAAACGTTCATAGTCCGCCCCATGAAGAGATCATCGAGGGCGCGCATAGGCGCCACGGTCGCCGTGGGCGCGGTTGCGCTCGCCCTCATCACGGGCTGCTCCAGCGAGGAGTCCGACGGCTCCAAGTCCTCGGACGCGGGGGACGCGGGGAAGGGCTCCGGCACGGAGGCCGCGAAGGCGCTCAGCGCGGCGGAGCTGAAGAAGCTGCTGCTCGTGCAGGGGGACCTGGACGCGAAGAAGTTCAAGATCGAGGACACGAGCGATCTTCCGAAGTCCAAGTCCGAGGCCGAGGTGAGCAAGGCCGAGTGCGAGCCGCTGCTCTGGTCCATGGTCGCCCTGCCGCCGGGAGACACCGACGCGCAGGCGTCCACCGGCGTCTCCGAGGTGCCGTCGGGCGCCGCCACGGCCGACCCCGAGAACCTCGAAGCCGCCTTCGACGTCAACGCGACGTTCGTGGGCCTGTCGTCCTACGAGGGCGACGGCGCCGAGAAGGCCCTGAAGGCCGTCTCCGACGGCGTCTCGGCCTGCGCCGGCGGCTACAGCTTCACCGGTGACGGCGAGACCACGAAGGTCAACAAGGTCTCCGCGGCCGAGGGTTCCGGTACGGGCGACGAGTCCGTGGCGTACACCCAGGAAGTGGCCATGGACGGCGCGAGCGCGGCCGGCTTCACCATCGAGGTCGTGCGCAAGGGCAACACCGTCGCCACCTTCTACACGATGAACCTCGCCGCGCTGGCCGGGGAGTCGACGAAGCCCGCCGCGACCTCGGCGGAGCTGGTCACCGCCCAGGTGGAGAAGATCAAGTAAGTCCCGCGGAGCCCCGCCGTCACGTCCGGACGGCGGGGCTCCGCGCTGTCCGCCTACTGGAGCGGACCGGTGACGCTCTCCGCGGCCGCGACCAGCAGGCCGTCCCGTACGAAGGCGTCCGCGGCCGCGAGGTCGGGCGCGAGGAAGCGGTCCGGTCCGGGACCCTGGACCCCGGCCTCGCGGACGGCGTCGATCACGGCCCGGGAGGCCGGTGCGGGGGCGAGGCCCTCACGCAGTTCGATGCCGCGGGTGGCGGCGTACAGCTCGATCGCGACGACCCGGGTGAGGTTGTCGACCGCGGTGCGCAGCTTGCGCGCGGCCGACCAGCCCATGGACACGTGGTCCTCCTGCATCGCGGAGGACGGGATGGAGTCCGCCGAGGCCGGTACGGCCAGCCGCTTCATCTCGCTGACCAGCGCGGCCTGTGTGTACTGGGCGATCATCAGGCCGGAGTCGACGCCCGCGTCGTCGGCGAGGAACGGCGGCAGGCCGTGGCTGCGGTTCTTGTCGAGGAGCCGGTCGGTGCGCCGCTCGGCGATGGAGGCGAGGTCGGCGGCGGCGATGGCGAGGAAGTCCAGGACATAGGCGACCGGGGCCCCGTGGAAGTTGCCGTTGGACTCCACCCGCCCGTCGGGGAGCACGACGGGGTTGTCCACGGCCGAGGCGAGTTCCCGCTCGGCCACCAGGCGGGCGTGCGCCATGGTGTCCCGTCCGGCGCCCGCGACCTGCGGGGCGCAGCGCACGGAGTAGGCGTCCTGGACCCGCGGGGCGTCGTCCATGTGGTGGCCGGTGAGCTGGGAGTCCTTCAGCACGGCGAGCATGTTGGCGGCGGACGCGCCCTGGCCGGGGTGGGGGCGGATGGCGTGCAGCTCCGGGGCGAGCACCTTGTCGGTGCCGAGGAGCGCCTCCAGGGACAGGGCGGCGGTGACGTCCGCCGACTTGTACAGCGTCTCCAGGTCGGCGAGGGCCATGACCAGCATGCCGAGCATGCCGTCGGTGCCGTTGAGGAGCGCCAGGCCCTCCTTCTCGCGCAGCTCGACAAGGGCGATGCCGTGCGCGGCGAGCAGCTCGCCCGCCGGGCGCACGGTGCCGTCGGGACCCTCCGCGTCCCCCTCGCCCATGAGCGCGAGGGCGCAGTGGGAGAGCGGGGCCAGGTCCCCGGAGCAGCCGAGGGAGCCGTACTCGTGGACGACCGGGGTGATGCCGGCGTTCAGGACGTCGGCCATGGTCTGCGCGACCTCGGGGCGGACGCCGGTGTGACCCGAGCAGACGGTCTTCAGGCGCAGGAACATCAGCGCGCGCACGACCTCGCGCTCGACGCGCGGTCCCATGCCGGCCGCGTGCGAGCGGACGATGTTGCGCTGGAGCTGAGCGCGCAGCTCCTGGCTGATGTGCCGGGTCGCCAGGGCACCGAAGCCGGTGGAGACGCCGTAGACGGGTTCGGGCTTGGCCGCGAGCGCGTCCACGATCTCGCGGGCGGCGGCCAGGGCGGCCACCGCATCCCGGCCCAGCTCGACGCGGGCGCCGCCGCGCGCCACGGCGAGAACGTCGGACGCGGTGACCCCGGACGTCCCCACCACCACAGTGTGCATATCCATATTCAGGAGCGTACGCAGTGAATTCGAAGATGTCACCAGTGGGGCCCGGGATTGCCCCTTACCGATCTCCGCGCTCAGCGGCGCCCCCGGAACCGGCGCCGCTCGGCGGTCGACGGCTCCCCGGAGGGCTCGTCGGCGAGCTGTACGACCGGGTCGTCGGGGCCCTCCCGGCCCGCGACCACCGGCTTGGCCGCGCGTACCGCCTTCGCCCGGTACTGGGCGGCGTCGGCGAGCCGGAACAGGCGGCGGGCGGAGCGGACCGGGCCGATCGGGTCGCCGGTGGAGGCGACCCCGCAGGCGACGCCGTCCCCCAGCTCCAACTCGGCCGCCCGACGGCACAGTTCGTCGGCGGCGCGGACCACCTCGTCGGCGGACGGGCCGACCGCCAGCAGACAGAACTCGTCACCGCCCAGGCGCGCGGCGAGGGTGCCGGGGAGCATCGCGCCGCACAGCGAGAGGACGGAGCCGAAGCGCTCCAGCAGCCGGTCGCCGACCGCGTGCCCTCGGGTGTCGTTGACGCGCTTGAGGCCGTTGAGGTCGCACACCACGAGGCTGACCACCACGCCGTCCCGGCGGTGCCGTTCGACGGCCTCGTCCAGCCGCCCGTCCACGGCCCGCCGGTTGGCGAGGCCGGTGAGCGCGTCGGTGAACGCCAGCCGCCGGACCTCCTCCAGCCGTTCGGCCTGGGCGATACCGGCGGCCACGACGGCGGCCAAGACGGTGGCGAAGTCGGCGTCCGCGCGCTCGAACACGGGGGCGCCGGCCGGGCGGGCCACGTACAGCTCCCCCCAGGCCCGGCCGCCCAGCACGATCGGGGCGACGACGCAGCAGCCCCGGCCGCGCCGGCGCAGTGCGGCGACCCGCTGGTGCACGTACCCGGGGCGGCGGCCGGCCGCGGGCCCCTCGGCGGTCTCCACCCAGGCGTCGGGCTCACCGCCCCCGGCCCACCGCTCGTGCAGGAACTCGGTGATCTCCGGGAACTGGTGGACGGGATAGGCCTCGTCGTCCGGGAACTCCGCCTCGCCCGCGGTCCGGTCCCCCACGTTCACCAGGACCCGGAGCCGCCCCAGGTCCCGCTCCCACACCGACAGCGCGGCGAAGCTGCCGCCGAGCGCCCGGCAGGCCCCACCCGCTGCGGCCCGCCAGGCCTCCCGTGAACCATGGGCCGCCGCCATCCCCTGCGCCAGCCCCACAACGGCCGCCAGCCGATCGTCCTCTCCCATCACCCCAGGCTAGGGAGGTTCACGACAAATAGGGACATTGATACGGCGAACAGGTGGTCACTCCCGACCGGACGAGCCAGGCCGGACGGGGCGGGCCGGACGAGCCTGGCCGGGTCACTCCCCCGGCCAGGCGGGCTTGCGCTTCTCGTTGAAGGCGGCCACACCCTCCGCCCGGTCCCCCGAGAAGGCCACCGACCGCCAGGCCGCGTCCTCGACCTCCAGACCGGCCCGCAGATCCAGTCCGTGCCCGAGCCGCAGGGCCCGCTTCGCCGCCCGCAGCCCCACCGGCGAGTTCGCCGCGATGCGCTCGGCCAGCGCCAGCGCCTCCGCGCGGTCCCGCCCGGCCTCGACCAACTGGTCCACCAGACCCAACTCCCGCGCCTCCGGGGCCTCCAGCCGCCGCGCCGTGAAGATCAGCTCCGCCGCGCGGGCCGCTCCGACCCGGCGCGGCAGCAACTGCGTACCGCCACCGCCCGGGATCACCCCCACGGACACCTCGGGCAGGCCGACCACGGCCGTGGCGTCGGCCACGATCAGATCGCAGGACAGCGCCAGCTCGAACCCGCCGCCCAGGGCGAACCCGTGCACCGCCGCGATCGTCGGCACCGGCAGCTCCAGCACCCCGGTGTAGGCGCCCCGCGCCACCGGCCGCTGGCGCACCAGGTCGGCGTCGCTGAAGGAGTTCCGCTCCTTGAGGTCCGCGCCGACGCAGAACGCCCGCTCGTGCGTCGAGGTCAGCACCACGACCCGTACGTCCCGGTCCGACCCCAGGGCGGCGCAGGCCGCGCCGACGGAGCGGGCCATCTCCGTCGAGACGGCGTTCATGGCCTTGGGCCGGTCCAGGGCGAGTTCCGCGACATGCCCGCCGTCCCCGTGCCGCCGTACCAGCACGAACTCCCCGAACCGCTCCTCGCTCATGACACCCTCCGGTTAACGCGGGTTAACAACAGCCGTCCCGATCATCGCAGCCCGGCCGCCCCGGCGGAAGGCACCCCGTTCGGGTGACATGCCCGGCAACCCTCCTCCCCGGGCCCGCGGGAGCGCATAGCGTGCCTCCGCCACGGCGCACCGGGGGCGCGAGCGCATCGGGAGGATCGTGATGGCGGTGACGACAGCACCGGAGTCGGTGACCACGGACGACACCTCGGCCACGGCCGTGCCCCGGCTCTTCGGCCCGCGCGGCCGGCACCGCAGGCCCCGCCCCCGCAAGGTCCTGCTCGCCGCGGGCGGCCTCGCCCTGGCGGCCGGCGCCCTGACCCTCGTACGGCTGCCCCCCGCATCGGGGCCGGGCGGCCTCGCCGCGCCGGAGGCGGAGCCCCGGG
>NZ_JBEZNL010000008.1:0-27785 GCF_040653275.1 Streptomyces sp. NPDC048002
CTCACCCTCTCGGGCTTTCCTCCGGGCTGCTTCCCTTCGGTCTTGCGTTTCCGACTCTATCAGATCTTTCCGATCCGATTTCCTCGGTGCTTTCCGGCCTTTCGGCCTTCCGGCGGTGTTGACTTTATCAGATCCTTTCGGTGTCTGACTCCCAGTCAACCGGGCTTGTCTTCGCGGCTGTTGGGCCGTTCCGACGTCTCAAACCTTAGCGGATCCTCCCGGCAGTTCCTAATCGGGCTGCCGAGCCCCATTCGAATTGAATTCGGGCACACCGAATTCGCCCCGACTGGGAGATCGTGCTGGTGGTTTGAAGTGCCGCTCAAGCGGCGGAGTGTTGTCGAAGAACCGTTACGGCCCCGCGGCAACCCGAAGAACTCTACAGATCCGGCAGGTGGCCGTCAACCCTCGCCTGTCAAGATCTTTAATCCAGGTCGGTGAGGCGGCCGCCGGCGTCCGGCTGGGCGTGCTCCACCCTGCGCAGCAGGCGGGTGAGGACCTCGCCGAGGGTCGCGCGCTCCTCGGGGGACAGGTCCTGGAGCAGGTCCTCCTCGAAGACGGAGGCGAGGCGCATGGCCTCCATCCACTTCTCCCGGCCCTCGGTCGTCAGCTCCACGATGACGCGGACCCGGTTGGACTCGTCGCGCTCCCGGGTCACCAGCCCCTCGGTGACCATGCGGTCGATCCGGTGGGTCATCGCGGCCGGCGTCAGGCCGAGCCGCTTGGCGAGGTCGCTCGGGCCCAGGCGGTACGGGGCTCCGGAGAGGACGAGGGCCTTCAGGACCTCCCACTCCGTGTTGCTGATGCCGAGCGTGGCGGTCTGGCGGCCGTAGGCGACGTTCATACGGCGGTTCAGCCGGGACAGGGCGGAGACGACCTTCTCGACCTGGGGGTCGAGGTCCTGGAACTCGCGCTGGTAGGCGGCGATCTGCTCTTCGAGTGTCGGCTCGCCGCTGAGGCCGGAGGTATCGCCCATGCGGCGAGTATCGCACGGGGGCAGTTGGCGTCGAAGTCCTTCGATCTGTACTCTTTAGCTTCGAACTTTAGCTTTGAAGTCTTCAGAGCTAACTACTCCGGGATCCGACGAGGGCACGACGACGTCGGATCCCCCTACTTGATTGAGGTGAACGTGACCAGGGCGATGGGCGCAGCGATGCGCCGGATCCACGTGGCCAACGCACTCAGCACGTTCGGGCTCGGTTTCACCGTCCCGTACCTGTACGTCTATGTGGCGCAGGTACGCGGTCTGGGCGCCGTCACCGCGGGTCTCGTACTCGCGGTGTTCGCCGTGGCCGCGCTGATCGTGCTGCCCTTCGCCGGGCGGGCGATCGTGCGGCGCGGGCCGCTTCCGGTGCTGCTCGCCGCTCTGGTCACCGCCGCCCTGGGTGCGCTGAGCCTCGGGCTCGCCGGGAATGCCACGGCCGTGTTGCTGTCGGCCTCCGCGCTGGGTGCGGGTCAGGCCGTGATGCAGCCGGCGCTGGCGACGATGATCGTGGACGTCTCGACGGCGGAGACCCGGTCGCGGGCGTTCGCGACCCAGTTCTTCCTGCAGAACCTCGGGCTCGGTGTCGGCGGTCTCATCGGTGGTCACCTCGTCGACACGTCCCGGGTCTCCTCCTTCACTCTGCTGTTCGCGATCGAGGCGGCGATGTTCCTGCTGCTGGTCGTGGTGATGGCGACGGTGCGGATGCCGCGCGCGCCGCGGATCGAGGGTGCGCCGGCGTCGGCGAGGGGCAGCTGGAAGCAGCTGCTCGGGAACCGGGCGATGGTGCGGCTGTCCGTGCTGGGCTTCGTGCTGTTCTTCGCCTGCTACGGGCAGTTCGAGTCGGGTCTGAGCGCGTACGGCGTGGAGGCCGCCGGGATCTCCACCTCGGCGCTCGGCACGGCGCTGGCCGCGAACACCGCGATGATCGTGGTGGCGCAGTTCGCGGTGCTGCGGTTCGTCGAGCGGCGGCGGCGGTCCCGGGTGATCGCGGCCGTGGGGCTGATCTGGGCCGTGGCGTGGCTGGCCGCCGGGTACGCGGGGCTGGGGCACGGCAGTCAGGAGATGGCGACGGCCGCGTTCATCTCGACGTACGCGCTGTTCGGTCTGGGTGAGGCGATGCTGTCGCCGACGGTCGCGCCGCTGGTGGCGGATCTGGCGCCGAGCGGCATGGCCGGGCAGTACAACTCCGCCTTCGCCCTGGTGAAGCAGCTGGCCCTGGCGGTCGGTCCGGCGGTGGGCGGGCCCATGGGGGCCGCGCTGCACGCGCCGTACATCGTGACGTTCCTGCTGTTCTCCCTGGGGATCACGTATCTGGCGTTGCGGCTGGGGCGTGAGCTGACGCCCGCGCAGGACCATCCGTCGTCGGTGCGGAGCCGTGTGGTGGCGACGGGTGGCGCCGCACCGGCCCCGGCGCACGCCTGAGTCCGCCGCCCCGAGCGGGTCAGGTGCGGGGCAGGGCGAACTCGCACCACACGGCCTTGCCGCCGCCCGGTGTTCTGCGGGAGCCCCAGTTGGTGGCGATGGTCGCGACGATGGCGATGCCGCGGCCGGACTCGTCACCGGGTTCGGCCCGGCGGCGTCTGGGCAGGTGGTCGTCGCCGTCCGTGACCTCGACGATCAGCCGGCGGTCGGTGCGGCGCAGCCGCAGGCGCATCGGCGGGGTGCCGTGCTGGAGGCTGTTGGCGACGAGTTCGCTGGCCGCCAGGACGCCCTGGTCGTGCAGATCGGCCGGGAAGCGCCAGCTGGTCAGCACGCCCGAGGCGAAGGCACGCGCGCGGGGGGCGGCCTCGACGCCGCCCAGCAGTTCCAGGGCCGCGTTGCGGAAGAGTTCGCCGTCGGGGCCGGTGCGGGCCGGGTGCTGGAGGACCAGGACCGCCACGTCGTCGTCGTGGTCGGCGGTGACGCCGGCCGAGCGGACCAGGCGGTCGCAGACGACCTGAGGGGTGCCCGTGGCGCCGGCGAGGGCGCGCTCCAGGGACGCGATGCCCTCGTCGAGGTCCTCGTCGCGGCGCTCGACCAGGCCGTCCGTGTAGAGGACGGCCGTGGAACCGGGGCTCAGGGGGACGGAACCGGACGCGTGCATCCAGCCGCCCGTGCCCAGCGGGGGCCCGGTCGGTTCGTCGGCGCGCAGGACCCTGCCGCTCTCGTCGCGGACGAGGATGGGCAGGTGTCCCGCGGAGGCGTAGACCAGGCGCCCCTCGTTGGGGTCGTGGATGGCGTAGACGCAGGTCGCGATCTGGTTGGCGTCGATCTCGGTGGCGAGGCCGTCCAGCAGTTGCAGGATCTCGTGGGGCGGGAGGTCGAGGCGGGCGTACGCGCGTACTGCGGTGCGGAGCTGGCCCATGACGGCCGCCGCCCGCACGCCCCGGCCCATCACGTCGCCGATGACCAGGGCCGTGCGTCCGCCGCCGAGGGTGATCACGTCGTACCAGTCGCCGCCGACCGCGGCCTCGGTGCCGCCGGGCTGGTAGGTGGCCGCGATGCGCAGGTCGTCGGGCTGTTCGAGCTCCTGGGGGAGCAGCGATCTCTGGAGGGTGACCGCGGTCTCGCGCTGTCGGCGCTCGCTGGCGCGCAGGCGCTCGGCGGCCTCGGCGTGGTCGGTGACGTCCGTGGCGAAGACGAGGACGCCGCCGTCCCCTTCGGCGACCGGGGTGCAGGTGAAGGTGTAGGAGCGGCCGTCGGGGGCCTTGCGGGACTTGACCGTGCGGGGCTTGCCGCTGCGCAGGACCTGGTCGAGGAGCGGCAGCAGGCCCAGCGCGTCCAGTTCGGGGAGGGCGTCGCGGGCCGGTTCGCCGAGCGGGCGGATGCCGAAGGCGGTGGCGTAGGCGTCGTTGACGTAGGCGAGGCGGTGGTGGGTGCCGTGGACGAGGGCGACGAGGGCCGGTACGCCGTCGAGGACTTCGCGTACGGGCAGTTCGTCGAGGGCGGGGACGGGCGGGCCCTCGTCGGTGAGCTGTTCGGCTCTGGCCGCGGGTACGGAGCCCGCGCCCTCCCCGCGCCGCTCCGCGGCGACCGCGTGTTCGGTCCGGGCTGCGGCGCGGCGCTGCGTTCCGGGAAGCCGGGCGCTCCAGCGCGTGAAGTTCACGGATCCTTGCCTCGTGTCGTTGTCTTCGGCCAGCTCCGGACCCGGCCGGGGTCCGGGGGGTGGCGCTCCCCGGGATGCGGAACCGCGGGGACGGCTTCGTGGGTGGGAGGGCGGGCTGCTGCCCGTCCTGGGTCGGGGGTCAGTCTGGCAGTGTGGCGGACCGCGCCGACATCCGTCAGACGCCCGCCGGCTCGGAGGAGTTCCTCGGTCCGGTCAGGACGACCCCTTCGGGTCTTCGTCGGTGTCCTGAGAAGGCTTTCCACCGGCCGCGAGTTCGAACTCCGCTCGGGGATGTTCGAGTGAACCGAGCGAGACGATTTCCCTCTTGAAGAGTCCCGAGAGCGTCCATTCGGCCAGTACGCGGGCCTTGCGGTTGAAGGTGGGGACCCGGCTGAGGTGGTAGACGCGGTGCATGAACCAGGCAGGGTAGCCCTTCAGCCGGCGTCCGTAGACGTGCGCGACACCCTTGTGCAGGCCGAGTGAGGCGACCGAGCCGACGTATCGGTGCGCGTAGGTGCGCAGCGGCTCGCCGCGCAGGGAGTGCGCGATGTTGTCGCCGAGGACCTTGGCCTGCCGCACGGCGTGCTGGGCGTTGGGGGCGGTGTGGGTGCCGGGTCGGTCGGCGGTGACGTCGGGGACGGCGGCGGCGTCTCCCGCGGCCCACGCGTGCGGGGTGCCCTCCACGGCCAGTTCGGCGGTGCATTTGAGCCGGCCGCGTTCGGTGCGCGGGAGGTCGGTGGCGGCGAGCAGCGGGTGGGGTTTGACGCCGGCCGTCCACACGACGGTGCGGGTCGGGAAGCGGGCGCCGTCGCTGAGCACGGCCATCCGGTCGGCGCATGACTCCAGGCGGGTCCGCAGGCGTACGTCGATGTTGCGGCGGCGCAGTTCGGTGACGGTGTAGCGGCCCATCTCCTCGCCGACCTCGGGGAGGATGCGGTCGGAGGCCTCGACGAGGATCCACTTCATGTCCTCGGGGCGGACGTTGTGGTAGTACCGCGTGGCGTAGCGGGCCATGTCCTCCAGCTCGGCGAGCGCCTCGACGCCCGCGTAGCCGCCGCCGACGAAGACGAAGGTGAGGGCCGCGTCGCGGATCGCGGGGTCGCGGGTGGAGGAGGCGATGTCCATCTGTTCGATGACGTGGTTGCGCAGCCCGATGGCCTCTTCCACCGTCTTGAAACCGATGCCGTGCTCGGCGAGTCCGGGCACCGGGAGGGTGCGGGAGACGGAGCCGGGCGCGAGGACGAGTTCGTCGTAGGCGAGCTGTTCGCCGCCGGTGCCCTCCTCCTCGGTGGCGAGGGTGGTCAGGGTCGCGGTGCGTTTGGCGTGGTCGATGGAGCGGACCTCGCCGACGAGGACCCGGCAGCGGTCCAGGACGCGGCGCAGCGGCACCACGACATGGCGGGGGGAGATCGAACCGGCCGCCGCCTCGGGAAGAAACGGCTGATAGGTCATGTAGGGGTCCTGGGTGACGACGGTGACCTCGACTTCTCCGCGTTTTATTTCCGGTTTCAACTTTCGCTGGAGTCGCAGAGCCGTGTACATCCCGACGTAGCCGCCGCCGACAACCAGAATGCGCGCACGTTCCTTCACCATCCCATGACGCACCCGGCGCTTGAGTTTGTCCACAGGCTCGACCATTTGTGTGACCGGACGACATCCAGCCGCATGGTTGGCCGAATTATCGAAGTCCCGGGAATATGCCCAGGTCAAGAGGCATACTCCGGGGGGTCACAGGGGGTGGAATCGGGATGTATACGGCTCGTACGCCGATCGGGGGGCGCTCCGTGCGGAACGTGCCCCTTCTGAATTGACTCCCTCTCAACTATGTTCGTGTGTCGACGGGGTGTAGGGGGATGCGCTCCTCGGGCTCAAAGGGGTCGCGACGGCGGACCCGGGTCCGGGCATGTTCCACCACGCTCCGGCTGTCGAAGGCGGGGAGTCTCCGGGGGGAGACATCATTACCGGGGGAACGCTTATGCATGTTCAGGACTCTCATTGGTCGTCCACGTCGGCCATCGCACCGGTTGGCGGGGCGATGAGCGGAGCGATGGGCGGAGCCATGAACGCGGCGGGGCACGGACGCGGGGACAGCTCGCGCACGACACCGCTGCGGGTGGACGCACAGCGCAATCTGGAGCACGTACTGCGTGCCGCTCGCGAGGTCTTCGGCGAGCTGGGGTACGGCGCGCCGATGGAGGACGTGGCGCGGCGCGCGCGGGTCGGTGTCGGGACGGTGTACCGGCGCTTCCCGAGCAAGGACGTCCTGGTGCGCCGGATAGCCGAGGAGGAGACCTCCCGGCTCACCGAGCAGGCCCGGACGGCGCTCGGGCAGGAGGACGAGCCGTGGTCGGCGCTCTCGCGCTTCCTGCGCACCTCGGTGGCGTCGGGCGCCGGGCGGCTGCTGCCGCCCCAGGTGCTGCGCGTCGGGGTCGCGGAGGAGCACGCGGACGGCGCCGGGTTCGACGAGGCGCGGGTGCCGCAGCAGCGGACCCAGCCGGGCTCGGGCGAACTGCGGCTGGTGGCGGGGGAGATCTCCCCGTCCGGGGCCGCGGGCTCCGGGGCGACCGGTGACCCGGAGGCCGACGACGCGGGGGCCTCGGCGCTGCTGGAGGTCGTGGGCAGGCTGGTCGAGCGGGCGCGGGCGGCGGGTGAGCTGCGGGCAGACGTGTCGGTGGCGGACGTGCTGCTGGTGATCGCGACGGCGGCACCCTCGCTGCCCGACCCGGCCCACCAGGCGGCGGCCTCGGCGAGGCTGCTGGACATCCTGCTGGAGGGGCTTCGCTCGCGGCCGTCCTGACCCGGCGGTCCGCGGTGCGCGGGTGACCCGAAGAGGTGACGCGGGGGTGTGGGTGGCGTACGCGCCCCGCCCCCGTCAACCACCGTGCGCCACTTCGGGCATACCCGGCGGACGACTCAACTGCCGTGCGGCGCAGGACAGTTGATCCTTCCCCGAACGGGTGACTCCTAGTACGGGACCGCACGAAGTCCCCTCGGACGAGTGGAAGGCCGCCGCCGCCGGACGCTGACCAAAAGTCGGTATGGCACTCTGACCCGGTGTTCGGGACTGGTTGGGCTGGCGGCGGGGGCTTTCCGCGATGAGCGTTGACGGGCGGGACGGGTCACTCGGTGACGGTGACGCGGAGGACGGCGGTCCGGCCTCGCCTCAGGTGCCGAACCAGGGCGGCCGCCCCGGACTGCCGCCGGGCTGGACTCCCGCGGGCGGCCACCCGCCGGCCACGGCCTCCGTCCCGGCCCAGGGCGGCGAGCCCGTGGAGGGCAGCGTCCCCGCGCAGCGCGACCGGCACGAGGACGGCGTCCTGCCGCCGCCCCGGGAGCTGCCGCCGTCCGACACCGACCTGATCGGGCGGATGCGCTCCGGCGACGACACGGCCTACGAGGAGCTGTACCGCCGGCACGCCGACGCGGTCCGCCGGTACGCCCGCACCTGCTGCCGCGACGCCCACACCGCCGACGACCTCACCGCGGAGGTCTTCGCCCGCATGCTCCAGGCGGTGCGCGGCGGTTCGGGACCCGAGTACGCCGTACGCGCCTACCTCCTCACCTCCGTCCGACGGGTCGCCGCGACCTGGACGAAGTCGGCGAAGCGGGAGGAACTCGTCGAGGACTTCGCGGTGTTCGCCTCCCAGGCCGTACGGGTCTCCGAGGTCTCCGACAACGACACGCTCGACCTGGGCGCCGACGTACGCGCGATGCACGAGGCCGAGCAGTCGATGGCCATGCAGGCCTTCCGGTCGCTGCCGGAGCGCTGGCAGGCCGTGCTGTGGCACACCGAGGTCGAGGACGAGTCGCCGAGCGAGGTCGCCACGCTGTTCGGGCTCGACGCCAACGGCACCCGCGTGCTGGCCAGCCGGGCCCGCGAGGGGCTGAAGCAGGCCTACCTCCAGGCCCATGTCAGCGCCTCCCTGGCGGGCGACGAGGAGTGCGCCCGGTACGCCGACCGGCTCGGCGCCTACGCCCGCGGCGGGCTGCGTACCCGGGCCGAGCGCGGGCTGCGCAAGCACCTGGAGGAGTGCGCGAAGTGCCGGCTGGCCGCCGGGCAGATCAAGGAGGTCGCCAGCGGCATCCCCGGCGTCGTACCGGTCGCGGTCATCGGCTGGTTCGGTGCCGCCGGGTACGCCAAGGTGGCCGCGCTCGTCGCGGGCGGCACCGGGGCGGGTGCGGCGGGTGTCGCGGGGGCCGCGGCCGCGGCGGGCGGCTCCTCGTCGGGGGCCGGAGCCGGTGGCGGCGCGGCGGCCTCGGAAGGGCTGGGCGCGCCGGTGAAGGCCGGTATCGCCGCCGGTGTGGTCGCGGTCGCCGCCGCCGCGGTGGCGCTCGCCCTCGTCGGCGACAGCGATCCGACGGCCAGGCCGGACGCCAAGCCGCCGGTCTCCTCCCCCGCCCCCGTGGTCGAGGAGGCCCCGACCGCGAAGCCCCCGAAGAAGCAGCCGCAGCCGCTCCCGCCCGCCCTGGCCCCCGACCAGGCACCGCCCTCCACGCCCACCCCCACGCCGTCCCGCGCCGCCGACCCGACGCCCACCCCGACCCCGACACCGACCCCCACGCCGAAGCCGAAGCCGAGCCCCACCCCGACCCCCACCCCGACGCCGACACCCACTCCCACTCCCACTCCCACTCCGCCGCCCCCGGCCCCGGCCGACTACCAGTGGAGCGAGCTGTCGTACGACGTGGGCGGCGACGGCACCGAGCCCGAGATGCGGCTCGGCGAGAGCAGCTGGGTGTGGCAGCGCTACGGCGTCTCGATCGCCGGGACGCGGTACGCGCACGGGGTCACCGTGCACGGCCGGTCCTCGGTCACCGTCGACCTCAACCGGGAGTGCACCGCGTACCGGGCCGTCGTCGGCGTCGACGACATGATGCTGGGCCTGGGCAAGGTCTCGTTCTCGGTGTACGCCGACGGGGTGCGGCTGTGGCGGTCCGGGACGGTCGAGGGCGGCGATCCGGCGGTGCCGGTCTCGGTGGACCTCACCGGGCGCGAAACCGTACGGCTGGTGGTCGAGCCGCACAGCCACTTCGACGACCTGACCCTCGCGGACTGGGCGGAGTCGCGGTTCACCTGCTCGTAGGAGCGGGCCGTCGACGCGGGCCGTCGACGCGGGCCGTCGCTGCGGGCCGTCGCTGCGGGCGGCGGATCCCGGGGCGCGCCCGGTCGCCGCGGGGCGGGAATTCGTCCACAGCCTGTGGACGGGGCGCGGCTACGCGCGCTGGGCGCCCGCTCCCGCGCCGAGCGCTCCGCGCTGCGGGGTGATCCCGGCGGGTACGGCACGCGCGCGGGCCGGGGTTCCGGTCCAGCAGGTGCCGCGGCGGGCCAGCAGCCGGGAGAGCCAGAGTTCGAGGGAGACGAGGTCGGCCAGGCCGTCCAGCGGGAGGGGCTCGCCCTCGGCGGCGGAGCGGAGCGCCTTGCGCACCACCCGGGCCTCCACCAGTCCGGCCTGGGCCAGCAGGGGTGTGCCGAACAGGGTCATCAGGTCGTCCGCCGCGACCCGCAGTCCGGTGCGGGCGGCCACCGCGGCCGGGGCGTGCGAGGGGGCGCCCCAGCCGGCCGGGAGGTCGGCCACACCGGAGCCCTCCAGAACCGTGCGCAGGATCGCGGCGCGGGCGCCGGGCTGGACGCGCAGTGCCTCGGGCAGCGCGCGGCAGGCGCGGACGACCTGGTTGTCGAGGAAGGGCGCGTGCAGCCGCTGGAAGCGGATCTCGGCGGCCTGCTCCAGCACGCGCAGGTCCGCGGCGTGCCGGGCGAGCGAGGCACGCGCGCGGTAGTCGCCGGGCCGCTGCCCCGGGCCGACCCCGGAACGGTTCGTGGCACCGTGCAGGCGAACCGATACTTCAGCCAGTGCCTCCCCCGTCAGCCAGCGCGCGGCGGGCCCGGGTCTCGCCCAGGTGAGGGCCGCCAGCGACGCCCCCACGGCACCTCCGGGTTCGTCGAACCGCCGGTGCAGCAGGCGGTCGGCCAGCGCCTCCAGACCGGTGCGGTAGGGGGTGCGGGCCAGCTTGCGGGCCGCGCCGTACACCCGGGCGGGGACCATCACCGAGCCGTCGGCCCTGGCGAGCGCGGCGACCGGCCGCACCAGGTGCCGGCGCTTGCGGTCCATCAGCAGGTCGGTCAGCCGGGCCGGATGGGCGTCGAGGACCTGGCGGGCGCCGTGGCCGGTGAAGTGGTCCGCGCTGCCCGCCGCGAGCCGCGCCCGGTGCCGGGCCGCCGTCACCAGGGACGGGCCGGGCTCGTCGGTGAGCGGTCCGTCGAGGTCGGCGTACGGGAGGGTCTCCTCGTGCCCGGTGACGACCACGTGGTGCAGGCGCGGGTTGGCCGCGAGGGCGCCCGCCCGTTGCAGCTCGGACTCCCGGCCGCCGGTGGCCAGGTCGTTGAAGGTGACCGCCAGCAGCCGCTCGCCCGCGCCGGTGCCGTGGCCCAGCACGGTGCCCGGCATGCCCGGCAGACCGGCGGCGAGCAGGGCGAGGGTCGCGGACGCGGGGCCCCCGGAGAGGTCCGCGCCGATCCCGGGCACGGGCATCCCGCGCGCGGCGCGCCGTTCGGCGGGGCCCATGCCGGGGACCGGCCCGGGGTCGATGTCGGTGCCGGGCACGTGCCGGGGCGCGGAGAGCCGGGCCCGTACCGCCTCCACGAGGGCGTCGCGCACGGCGTCCACCGCGCTGTCCGGGTCGGCCGGGGGCGCCGCCACCGCGAGGGAGGCGACCGGCTCGTACCCGGCGATCTCCCGTGCCCCGGCGCGCAGGATCAGGGCGTGCCCCGGAGGGACGCGCCGTACGCCGTCGTAGGGGGTGGAGTCGTCCAGGGCCGCGGGGACGTCCGGGGCGGCGAGCAGGGCCGCCAGGTGGCCGAAGTCGAGGTTGGCCTCGATGAGGTCGGCGAGCGGCAGCGCGGCGGTCGCGTAGGCGGTGCCGCCGGCCCAGGGGGTGTGGAACACGGGCCGGGCGCCCGCGAGGTCGCCGCAGACCATCACCCGGCGCCCGACCTGGACCACGGCCGTGTAGCTGCCGGGCCAGGCCGTCAGGTGGCGCAGCGCGCCGCCCCTCGCGGCGAACAGTCCGACCCGCAGTTGCTCGTCGCTCGCCCCGCAGATACCGAGGACGGCGATGCGGGTCTGTGCGTCGGCCTGCACCACGCGCACTTCGTCGGGGCGCCAGTCCCCGACCGCCCAGAGCGGATCGGGGTCGCCCCACAGGAGTTGGGACCCGACCGGGTGCACGGTCTCGCCGTCGGGTCCGGTGGCCCCCGCCGAGCCGATGGCGGCGGCTCCCGCGGCGGCGCTGCTCCATCCCACCAACCACCGCATGGACGCCTCCACAGCCTGTGGACAACCGGTGCTCCGCACCAACCGGATCCCCATGCTGCCATGAAGGAGGCGTGCCGGAGGTGCGGTGACACCGCCTGAGATCTGCGAAACGCGCCGCCGTGCGCGCCCCGCCGGGGCGTCAACACCCGTGCGGGCAACGGCGAAAGCCCGGCCGTGGCGACTCGAATGCGCCCCCGGTTCACTCCCCGAGAACGCCTTTCGCGCCCTCAACTTCCGTGGTGGGAGCGGCAATCACTCATAAAAGGCGGGGTCGATTTTCAGCCAAATCGGCGTAACGGAGACAGGCGTGACCACGCTCCGTACAGGCGCTGCGCACCACTTGGCGGGTGCGCAGTCCGGGAGGCGGCACTCGCCCCCCGGACCGTTCCGCCGCCCGCGGGGATGGAGGCGGCGGTGTCCCCCAGCCCACTGGATCCAGTACAGCGGGCCGACCCACGCACGATCCATGGAACCGCTCCCCCCGTGGCCGGAGAAGAGCGCACGCACGGGCGCACGGCCACACAGCGGGGGCACGTCGGCAACCGTCCGTACCTGACCCGTACTTCAGTACGGACCACAATCCCGCCATCCGGAAGAATGCCCCTTAACGCTTGGGATGCGGCGAACTACGCTGGGTTTACGAATGCCGCGTGGTTATGCCAGCGCGGCAGCCGTCTGTGTCGAGGGGTGGCGCATGTCCAGGGAGCAACGCGGGCCGAACGAAAAGCTCGGCGCCGTTCTCGCCCTCGCGGGAATCAGCAACGCAGGACTCGCGCGTCGCGTCAACGACCTTGGCGCTCAACGCGGGTTGACACTTCGCTACGACAAGACCTCGGTGGCGCGCTGGGTGTCGAAGGGGATGGTGCCGCAGGGCGCGGCGCCGCACCTCATCGCCGCCGCCATCGGCCAGAAGCTCGGCCGCCCGGTGCCGCTCCACGAGATCGGCCTGGCCGACGCGGACCCGGCGCCGGAGGTGGGCCTGGCCTTCCCCCGGGACGTCGGGCAGGCGGTGCGGTCGGCCACCGACCTGTACCGGCTCGACCTCGCCGGCCGGCGGGCCGGCGCCGGCGGCATCTGGCAGTCGCTCGCCGGTTCGTTCGCAGTGAGCGCATACGCAACGCCCGCCTCGCGGTGGCTGATAACCCCGGCCGACAGTTCGGTGGCGCGTGAGGTGAACCCCGCCGAGGGGTCCGGCGCACCGTCCAAAGTCGGCCACAGCGATGTGCAGAAACTGCGGGAGGCCGCCGAGGACGCCCGGCGCTGGGACTCCAAGTACGGCGGCGGGGACTGGCGTTCGTCGATGGTGCCGGAGTGCCTGCGGGTGGAGGCGGCGCCACTGCTGCTCGGCTCGTACTCCGACGAAGTGGGCCGCGCGCTGTTCGGGGCGAGCGCCGAACTGACCCGGCTGGCCGGGTGGATGGCCTTCGACACCGGGCAGCAGGAGGCCGCGCAGCGGTACTACATCCAGGCCCTGCGGCTGTCCCGGGCCGCGGCGGACGTGCCGCTCGGCGGCTACGTCCTGGCGTCGATGTCGCTCCAGGCGACGTACCGGGGCTTCGGCGACGAGGGTGTCGACCTCGCGCAGGCCGCGCTGGAGCGCAACCGGGGGCTGGCCACCGCGCGCACCATGAGCTTCTTCCGGCTCGTCGAGGCACGCGCGCACGCGCGCGCCGGGGACGCGCAGGCCGCCGGCGCCGCGCTGAAGGCGGCGGAGGGATGGCTGGAGCGCTCCCGCGAGGGCGACCAGGACCCGTCCTGGCTCGGCTTCTACTCCTACGACCGGTTCTGCGCGGACGCCGCCGAGTGCTACCGCGACCTGAAGGCGCCGCGTCAGGTGCGCCGGTTCACCGAGCAGGCGCTGTCGAAGCCGACGGAGGAGTTCGTGCGCTCGCACGGGCTCAGGCTGGTCGTCTCGGCGGTGGCCGAGCTGGAGTCGGGCAACCTCGACGCGGCGTGCGAGCAGGGCGTGCGGGCGGTGGAGGTGGCGGGCCGGATCTCCTCGGCGCGCACCACCGAGTACGTGAAGGATCTGCTGCACCGCTTGGAGCCGTACGGGGACGAGCCGCGCGTGGTGGAGCTGCGGGAACGGGCCCGGCCGCTGCTGATGACTCCCGCCTGAGCGGAGAAGGCCGGCCGACGGGGTGTGCCTCCGGGGTTTGAGGGCACTGTCAGTGGCGCAGTGCACTATCGGAGGCGGAGGTGGTGCTCGTGCGGGCGGTCGTTCACGACTGTGACGTGCTCGTGATCGGTGGCGGGATCGTCGGGCTGTCCACCGCGTACGCCATCACCCGGGCCGCGCCGGGCACCCGGGTGACGGTGCTGGAGAAGGAGCCGGGCCCGGCCCGGCACCAGACGGGGCGCAACAGCGGGGTGATCCACAGCGGGATCTACTACCGGCCGGGCTCGCTGAAGGCGCGGTACGCGGTGCGGGGCGCCGCCGAGATGGTCAAGTTCTGCGCCGAGTACGACATCGACCACGCCGTCACCGGGAAGCTGATCGTCGCCACCGAGCGGTCCGAGCTGCCCCGGCTGCACGCGCTGGTGCAGCGGGGGCGGGAGAACGGCATCGCGGTGCGGGAGCTGGGCGCCGCGCAGATCGCCGAGTACGAGCCGGAGGTGCGGGGGCTCGCGGCCATACACGTGGGGACCACCGGCATCTGCGACTTCACCGGGGTGGCGCGGCGACTGGCCGACGCCTCGGGCGCGGAGATCCGGTACGGGGCCGAGGTCGTCCAGGTGGACCGGCGGCCGGGGCTCGGGGTCGCCGTCCGGACGGCGGCCGGTGACGTCGTACGAGGGCGGGCGCTGGTGAACTGCGCCGGGCTGCACTGCGACTCGATCGCCCGGCTGACCGGGGACGACCCCGGGATGCGGATCGTGCCGTTCCGGGGGGAGTACTTCACCCTGGCCCGGCCCGAACTGGTGCGGGGGCTGGTGTACCCGGTGCCGGACCCGGCGTTCCCCTTCCTCGGGGTGCACCTGACCCGCGGCGTCGACGGAGAGGTGCACGTCGGCCCCAACGCGGTCCCGGCGCTGGCCCGCGAGGGGTACGACTGGGGGACCGTACGCCCGCAGGACCTGGCGCTGACGCTCGGCTGGCCCGGCGCCTGGGCGATGGCCCGGCGGCACTGGCGGTACGGAGCCGGGGAGCTGCGCCGGTCACTGTCCCGGAGTGCCTTCACCGCGGCCGTACGGCGGCTGCTGCCCGCGGTGACCGAGGACGACCTGGTGCCGGCGGCGGCCGGGGTGCGGGCCCAGGCCGTGCTGCGGGACGGGACGCTGGTGGACGACTTCCTGATCCGGGAGGGCGCCCGCACCGTGCACGTGCTGAACGCGCCCTCTCCCGCCGCCACCGCCTCCCTGCCGATCGGGCGGGAGGTGGCCCGCAGGGCACTGGCCGTGCTGGCCGACGAGTGAGCCCCGCCCCGGCGGGTGGGCCCCCGTACCCACGGCTGAGACCCGCACCGGCGGGTGGGCCACCGTACCGGCGGGTGGGCCACCGTACCGGCGGGTGGGCTCCCGTACCGACGGGTGAGCCCCGCACCGGCGGGTGGGCCCCGTACCCACGGCTGAGACCCGCACCGGCGGGTGGGCCCCCGCACCGACAGGTGGGCCCCCGCACCGACGGGTGAGCCCCGTACCCACGGGTGAGCCCCGCCCCGGCGGGTGGGCCCCCGTACCCACGGGTGAGCCCCCGTACCGGCGCGAGCCGCCCCTCACGCGGCCTCCCGTAAAATCGACCGCACTGTGTCTGAATCCCTGCACACCCCCGAAGCCCCCCGGTCCGCCCCCGGCCACGAGCCCGGTGTGTCCGTCCGCCACACCCGCGCCAAGGGCGAGCCGCGGTTCCCGGACGGGCCCATGGCCGATCCGGCCGGCTCCCACTTCGAGCGCCGGATCAGGAGCTTCCAGCCCCGCCGCAGCCGGGTCACCGCGGGCCAGGCGGACGCCTTGCAGCGGCTGTGGCCCCTGTGGGGGCTGGACATCGACGGGCAGCGGGTGATCGACCCGGCCGAGCTGTTCGGCAACGACGGACCGGTCGTCCTGGAGATCGGCTTCGGGATGGGCGAGGCGACCGCGCAGATGGCCGCGGCCGACCCCGGCACCAATGTGCTCGCCGTGGACGTGCACACCCCCGGCCAGGGCAATCTGCTCAACCTCGCCGACCATCACGGCCTGTCCAACATCCGGGTCGGCAACGGCGACGCGATCATCCTGCTGCGCGAGATGCTCACGCCGGACTCCCTCGACGGGCTCCGCGTCTACTTCCCGGACCCCTGGCCCAAGAAGCGCCACCACAAACGACGGCTGATCCAGCCCGAGTTCCTGGACCTCGCCGCGACCCGGCTCAGGCCCGGCGCGCTGCTGCACTGCGCCACCGACTGGGAACCGTACGCCGAACAGATGCTCGAAGTGCTGAGCGCTCATCCGGACTTCGAGAACACGCAGGCCGACGGCGGTTTCGCGCCGCGTCCGCCGTTCCGGCCGCTGACCCGTTTCGAGGGCCAGGGACTAGACAAGGGACATGTCGTGAACGACCTTCTCTTCCGCCGCGCCTGAGCCCGCCGCTGTCCCCCGTGCGGGCGGCGCCCCTGCCTCGTTAGGGTCAATGCCGTGGCCACCCGTCCTCCGTACCCGCCGCACCCCACCGGACCCCCGGGTCCCGCCGGGGGCTCACCGCGCCCTGCGCACTGGTGGCAGCGGGCCTGGGTGCGGTACGGCGCTCTGACCACCCTGCTCGCGCTCTCCGGCCTGGTCATCCTGGCCCTGGTCCGCGAACAGACCGGCACCCAGGGGTTCCTGGTCGGGCTCGGGCTGGCCGTGCTGCCCGTGCCGCTGCTCATAGCCGCCTTCCGCTGGCTGGACCGGGTCGAGCCGGGACCCTGGCGGAATCTGGTGTTCTCCTTCGCCTGGGGCGCCTGCGCGGCGGCGCTGATCGCCATCATCGCCAACAGCTTCGCCACCCGGTGGATAGCGACGGCCACCGCGGACCCCTCCGGCGCGGACACCCTCGGGGCGACCGTCATAGCGCCGGTCGTCGAGGAGTCGGCGAAGGCCGCGGCCGTCCTCCTCGTCTTCCTCTTCCGGCGGCGCGACTTCACCGGCCTGGTCGACGGGGTGGTGATAGCCGGGGTCACCGCCACCGGCTTCGCGTTCACCGAGAACATCCTCTACCTCGGCACCGCCTTCGGCACCGACCAGCTGACCGGCGACAGCGGCATCGCCTCCGTCACCGCCGCCACCTTCTTCGTGCGCATCGTCATGTCCCCCTTCGCGCACCCCCTGTTCACCGTGCTCACCGGCATCGGCTTCGGCGTCGCCGCGTTCGCCGGCCCCCGCCAGCGGTGGCGGCGGGTCCTGCTGCCGCCGTGCGGACTGCTCCTCGCGATGGGCCTGCACGCGCTGTGGAACGGCTCGTCGGTGTTCGGACCGTACGGCTTCTTCGCCGTGTACGCGGCGATCATGGTGCCCGCGTTCGGCCTGCTGACCTGGCTGGTGGTCTGGACGCGCCAGCGGGAGCTGCGCACGGTGCGGGAGGAACTGCCCGCCTACGCGGTGGCCGGCTGGCTCACCCCGGGCGAGCCCTTCGCGCTCGGCTCGATGCGGGCCCGCCGGCTGGCCCGCGCCCACGCCCGGCGCGGCGGCGGACGACGGGCGGCCCGGGAGGTGGCGCGGTACGAGGCGTACGCGACCTCGCTGGCGTTCCTGCGGCACCGGGGGCGCGGGGGCCGCGCGGGTGCCGACTTCGTCGTACGGGAGGCGGAGCTGCTGCGGGAGCTGTGGCTGCGCCGGGAGGTGGCCCGGCCGGCCCTCGACCACGCGGCCCGTGCCACGGCTCCGCGGGTGCCGGTGGCGGCCGCTCCGTGGCCGATGCACGGTGCGTACGGGTATCCGTCGCAGCCGGTGTACCCGCAGACCGTCCACCAGCAGACGTACCCGGCCCACCCGGCGGGGCCGTACCCCGCGTACAACCCCTACCGGTCCTAGGCGCGGGCGGGCAGCGAAAAACCGGCAGCCCTGATGTCGGGGGGTCGTCATCAGGACCGCCGGGGTTCACCGGGGGTGGATCTCAGATGTTGAGGCCCTTGTCGCGCAGCCACGCGAGCGGGTCGATGCCGGAGGTGGAGCCCTCGGGGTGGACCTCCAGGTGGAGGTGGGCGCCGGTGACGTTCCCGGTCGCGCCGACCCGGCCGATCACATCGCCGGTGTTGACCTTCTGGCCCACGCTGACGCTGATCGAGGACTGGTGGGCGTACCAGATCTCGGTGCCGTCCTCCAGGGTGAGCACGGTCTTGTAGCCGTAGGAGCCGTCCCAGCCGGCGGAGGTGATCGTGCCGGTGTGGACCGCCTTGAGCAGCGTGCCCGTGGGGGCGGCGAAGTCGAGGCCGGTGTGGTAGCCGGAGGACCACATGGAGCCGGCCTGGCCGAAGGTCGAGGTGAGGGTGAAGGAGGAGGTCGGCAGGGTGTATTCCTTGGCCAGCTTGGCCAGGCGCTCGGCCTCGGCCTTCGCCGCGGCCTCCTGCTCGGCCTTCTCCTTGGCGGCGGCGGCCTTGGCCTTCGCCTCCTTCTCCGCCTTGGCGGCAGCCTCCGTGGCGGCCTTCTCGGCGGCAGCGGCGGCGGCCTGGGCGGCCTTGGTGTCGACCTGGTCCTGCTGCTGCTCGGCCTGGGCCATGATCCGGGCGCGCAGGGCCTCGCCGGCGTCGGCCGCGCCCTGCTCGGTGTCCGTGGTGGTCATGCCGACGCTGCTGAGCGGGGAGGTCGACGCCTCGGGCTCCGGCTCGTCCGCGGAGTCGTCGGAGATCAGCGGCAGGTCGGGGATGGTGATGGCGACCGGCGGCTTGCCGGACTGCGCGCTGGCCATGCCGGCCCCGCCGACGGCGGCGATGACACCGACGCCGAGAACGGTGGAGCTGCGGGCCAGTCCGCCGCCGCGCTGCTTGGACACACGGTGCTTGCCGCGGACCGGGCGAACGGTGTCGGCGGTGGGGTTCCACTCCTCCCACGGGCCCTCGTCGGTGCGGTGGCTGCCGTAGACGAAGGTCTCGTCGCCACGCTGACTCGGCACGAACGGGGCAGGCGGGTTTGACGCCACGTGGGCGCGCTCCTTTCCTTCCTTCTCGCCTACCGGGTTAGCTGACGGGTTCGGAGCAGGAAGGTCTCCTACGCGCGTATATCCGCCGTCCATGTCCGGCGGGCTACGAGCGATTCACCCCAAGGTGGTGGTTCCCCGGTTCCCTTGCGGGATTCGGCGCGTGCGCACGGAGCCGCCTCTTGTGACGGCTGGGACGACCGCGCTGCGTTATCGAACGTTAATAGACCCGGGGCCCGGATTCCAAGCTGTTCCTCTTGATCATTAAGCTTTCCGGCCAGGACTTTACGGTCATGGAGGTTTCAAATCGGGCGAGTTGGCCACACCTCGCGGACCCGGGTTTTCCTGACGGTATGTCAGTTGTTATGCGGAGGGCTGCCACCCGATCACACCGGGTAACGCCTCGGGTCGGCGGACGGCCAGCAGGGCCATGTCGTCCGTCATCCCGCCGCCGCAGTGCCGGCGCACCTCCTCGGCCAGGGTCCGGATGACCGCGCCGGGGTGGCCGAAGGCGCGGCCCGCGAGCCGCAGCTGGGGGTCGTAGAAGACGCCCCGCGCGTCACGGGCCTCGGACAGTCCGTCGGTGTGCAGCAGCAGCGTGGCACCGGGCGGGAAGGCGGCTTCCTCGGCCCGGTCGGGCCAGTCGCCCAGGTCGCCCATGCCCAGCGGCAGGGCGGGCTCCGTGGCGGGCAGGGCGCGGACGGTGCGGTCGGCGTGGAGCAGCAGCGGCGGCGGGTGACCGCGGTTGACGACCCGTACGACATGGCCGTCGTGCGGGAGTTCGGCGAGCACGGCCGTGGTGAACCCCTCGAAGGCGTCGATGCCGTCCCGCCGAGCGCCCTCCCTGGCCAGCGCCCGCTCCAGCCGCCGCGCGAGCGAGGTCAGCGTGGGTTCCTCCTCGGCGGCCTCCCGGAAGGCCCCGATGACCACGGCGACGGCGGCCACCGCGCTCATGCCCTTCCCGCGCACGTCGCCGACGATCAGCCGCACGCCGTACGGGCTGTCCTGCACCGCGTACAGATCGCCCCCGATGTAGGCGTCGGCCTGCGCCGCCTCGTAGCGGGCGGCGATGTCGAAGGCACCGATCCGCTCCAGCGGCTGGGGCAGCACGGCCCGCTGGGTCGCCTCGGCGATCTGCCGCTGGCTGGCGAGCCGCAGGTCGCCGCGGCGCAGGACGGAGTTGAGCACGACGGCCAGGATCGCGACCGTGACCACGGTGATCACCTCGGTGACGGTGTCCACGTCCGCCCCGAAGGCGAACCGGATGTGCACGAAGTACGCGGCGAGCAGGGCTCCGGCACCAGCGGCGAAGGTACCGGCCAGGGAGTACAGGGGCGCGGCGACCAGGGGCGCGGCGGTGAAGAAGGGGATGGCGGTGAAGGCCGGGGGCATGAAGGCGTCGTAGAGGACACCGCCCACGATCAGCAGCGGCGGGAGGAGTCGCACGAGGGTGCGTGCGGACGGCACGCTCCGGGACCCACCCACGCCTGAAGCCCGCACTGCCCGCCTCCCGCCGCGATCCGCCGTCCTCCCAGGGTTCCCGGGGCGGGGACCGGGGGCGAACCGGGGCGGCCGAGCGGGTGAGCGGGTGAGCGGTGCGGGAACGCACCGAGGGCCGGAACCCTTTCGGGTTCCGGCCCTCGGCCTTCAGTAGCGGGGACAGGATTTGAACCTGCGACCTCTGGGTTATGAGCCCAGCGAGCTACCGAGCTGCTCCACCCCGCGTCGGTGAAACCAGTGTACGTCATCCGCGGGGCGCAAAGCACATCCGTTGATTCGGGCCCCGCCGGGCCCCACGACGCACCGCCCGGCGGCCGGTCCGCTCAGTCCGCCAGGTGGCGGTTGGGGGCCTGGGCGCGGTCCGCGTACTCGGGGAGGACGACCACGTCCGCACCGGCCGCCGCGAGGGCTCCGCTGCCGTCGGCGCCCGTCACGAAGGTGTCCGGTTCCCGCCAGGCGGTCACCACCCGGCGCACGCCCGCCTCCAGGATCAGCCGGGAGCAGGGCGCCGGGCGGGAGGCCCGGTGGGCGCAGGGTTCCAGGCTGCTGTAGACGGTCGCGGAGGGCAGCCGGGGGTCGGCGGGGTCGATCTTGGCGAGGGCCGCCTCCTCGGCGTGGACCACGGGGTCGTCGCCCTCCCGGGAGTACCCGCGGGCCAGCTCGGTGCCGTCGGCGGCCACCACCACCGCGCCGACGCTGAACGCCGTGCGGGACGGCGGGCACAGCTCGGCCAGTTCGCAGGCGAGCCGCAGCCAGTGGTGGTCGGCGGTGGTGGCGTGCGCGCCGGCCCCGGGGGCGGTGGGTTCGTAGCGCATCAGGACCACGTCCTCGATGCGGCGGGACTCCACCAGGCGCAGCCGGCCGGGCTGGTAGGCGCCGGGGCCGAAGAGCCGGGGGGCGGCGGGGTCGCCGACGAAGAGCGGGGCGAGGACCAGCTGGAGTTCGTCGGCCAGGCCCTCCTGGAGGAGCTGGGTGTGGATCCGGCCGCCGCCCTCGACCATCAGCCGGCTCACGCCCCGGCCGTGCAGGTCCGCCAGCAGGGGGACCCAGCCGAGGCCGGGGCCGAGGGGGACCACGTCCGCGGCGAGGCCGAGGGCGCGGGCCCGTTCGGCGCCCCGGTCGGTGGTGTAGAGGACCTTCTCGCCGCCGGTGTGCCAGAACTTCGCCGCCGGGTCGACGTCACCGCTGCCGCTGACCATGACCTTCAGGGGGTACTCCGGCCGTCCGGCAGCGGTCCGGGCCGCGCGCCGCTCGGGGGAGTTGACCAGCAGGCGCGGGTTGTCGGCGCGGAGGGTTCCGGCGCCGATGAGGATCGCGTCGACCGAGGCCCGTACCTCGTCGACCCGGTCGAAGTCGGCGGGGCTGGAGAGCAGCAGCCGCTCGGGGCCGGTGTCGTCCAGGTAGCCGTCGAGGGAGACGGCCGCCGACAGCAGGACGTAGGGGAGGGGCATCGGTGCTCCAGAAGGGGCCGGACGGGACCGGCGGGCTGGTTCGGCGGGCTTGATTCGGCGGGCTTGATTCGGCGGGCTTGGTTCGGCGGGCTTGGTTCAAGTTTTAAGCAAAACTACACTGGGTCCATGACGACCCGCTGGCTCACTCCCGAGGAACAGCGCGCCTGGCGCGCGTACCTGGGTGCCGCCCTCCTGCTGGAGGACGCCCTGGACCGGCAGCTCCAACAGGACGCCGGCATGCCGCACCTGTACTACTCCATCCTCGCCCACCTCTCCGAGTCGCCGGAGCGGCGGCTGCGGATGACCGACCTCGCGGAACGGCTGAAGATCACCCGCAGCCGGCTGACGTACGCCGTGACCCGGCTGGAGAAGGACGGTCTGGTGCGGCGCGAGGAGTGCCGGTGGGACAAGCGGGGCAGCGTCGCCGCGCTGACCGAGGAGGGCATGACGGTGCTGGAGCGGACGGCGCCCGGTCATGTCGCCACGGTCCGCGCCGCCCTCTTCGACCACCTGACCCCGGAGCAGGTCGGCCAGCTGGAGGAGATCTTCGGCGGGGTCACCCGGGCGCTCCAGGGCGGGGAGTCGGCCGAGGTGCCGTGGCTGCGCCGGTCCTCGCCGTGCGCGTCGGCGCCGGTTTCCGCCGCCGGCGGCGAGGAGTAGGGCACCCCGCCGCGAACCGATTGCTTCAAACTTCAAGCATGGGTTAGGGTCCAGTTCCGAGGATCTGCTTCAAATCTGAAGCAGAAAGCCCAGGACGACCGGAGACCCGCATGTCCGACCACCCCGCGGCCACCCCGCGCTCCCGTGTCCGCATACCGCTGCGCTTCGACGACGGCTACGGCGTCGACGCCGACCTGGTCACCTTCCACGGCCTCACCGACGGCCAGGAACACGTGGCCGTCGTGCTCGGCGACCCCGGCCCCGTCCCGCTCGTCCGGTTGCACTCCGAGTGCCTGACGGGGGACGTCTTCGGCTCGGCCCGCTGCGACTGCGGACCCCAGCTGCGCGAGGCCGTCGAGCGCATCGCCGAACGCGGCGGCGTCCTGCTCTACCTCCGCCAGGAGGGCCGCGGCATCGGCCTCTACAACAAGCTCGACGCGTACGCCCTCCAGGACCAGGGGCTCGACACCTACGCCGCGAACGCGGCCCTCGGCCTGCCCGAGGACGCCCGCGACTACACGGCGGCCGCCCAGATGCTGACGGCCCTCGGCATCGGCGAACTGGACCTGCTCTCCAACAACCCCGACAAGGCGGCCCAGTTGCGTGGCCTCGGCATCGCCGTCCGTGACCGCGTCCCCACCGGCGTCTTCACCACCGCCCACAACGTCCGCTACCTGCGCGCCAAGGTCCTCCAGACCCAACACACCCTCCCGCTCGGCGAGTTGACGGAGCGCACCGCGGGCTGACCGGCCGCCCGCCCTGTCTCACGAACCTCTGGCGTGCAGCTGTTCGACTACGTAGAGTGCTGTCACCGGGCCGTGACTGGGGGTTGCCGTGGGGCGATTCGTGCGTGCGGGGCGCAGAACCGCGCTGTTGTGCGGGGGCCTTGTACTGCTGGGCAGTCCCTGGATGCGCGAACCGCTCTACGAGTACACCCCGGACGAGCCCCTGACGCGCTTCGTGCACCGAGCGCTGTTCGTCCCGTCCTGGGACCTCTCCCCCAGCTCGGAGGGGCTCGCCGAACCCCTCTACCTGGCGGGCAACACCTCGCTGGCCGTCCTGCTCGCCGGTGTCGTGCTCGCACCCCGGGTCCTGACCGGCGACCGGGCGTCCCCCGCCCTGCGGAAACTGGCCGCGCTCGGCACCGGCATCCTCGTCTCCGTCGTCGCCGCGGTCGCCTCCTGGGCCGTCCTGAAGGCCGAGGGCGACGCGGCACTGAGCTTCTTCGGCGCGGGCCCCGACGAGGTGCTCGTCCAGTTCCTCGTCGACGGCCTGGTCTTCGGCGTACTGCTGGGCGTGGCCCTGGGAGCCGCGTACGGCGGCACGCCCACCCGCGCAGCCATGTCCCGTATCCGCGAACGGAGCAGCACCATGGCACCCTTCTCGCCCGAGGTGCCCGGCGGTGCCGTGGGCTCCGCCGCCGCCGACGACACCACCCGCCACCTGTGCGCGGCCGCCTACACCGACCCCGAGTTCAGCCGCCGCGTCGTCGAGGACGTCCTGCGCGACGAACTGGGCGCCGTCGCCGCCTCCCCCGGCGTCGACCTGGTGCCCGTCGTACGGCACAGCCTGGCGGCCCACCGGCTGCACACGGCACGCGACCGCCGGCTCGCCGCCCTCTGTCTCCTGATCGGTGTCTTCGGACCGCTGTGGCTGGTCTTCGGCCGCCTCGCCCTGAAGGCGCTGGCCGCCGCCTCCCGTGAACCGCGGCGGGCGGTGCGCGGACGGGAACCCGCGGACACGGCGGCGGCCCTGCGCCGGCTGCTCGGTACGCTCGCCGCAGTGCTGCTCGCCGGAGTGCTGTTCTGCGTGTTCCTCTCCGCGCTGCCGCTCTCCGGGGCGGCGAGCTGGCTGGCCGGCTCCTACGCGCACGGCGTCCCGTCCCTGCTCGCCGTGCTGGCCGGCGGCGGCTGGGCGTTCTGGATCATGGCCCAGGAGGAGCTGGACGTCGACCGGCGGCTGCGCGAGCATCTGCGCCGCGAGACCTTCGACGCCCGCACCGCGCCCGCGGCCAAGGAGGCCTGGGCGGCAGCCGGGGTGCGGGCCGTGGCCGAGGCGCAGTCCGGCAACGTCACCGTCTACAGCGGCTTCTCCCCCTTCGTCGGCCAGGGCGTACGCCAGTCGCAGTGGTCCGTGTCGCTGCCGCTGTTGCCCGCGCGGCCCGGCACCCCGCTCACCGGCTTCGACACCTGGGACGTCGTGCGGCGGCTGAGCGCCCGGCTGAGCGAGGCCGCCCTGCGGCACGCCGCCGAGCAGCCGCCCGCGGACGCCGGCCCGAGCCTCGCGGCCCTGGAGCTGGAGGACCGGATCTTCGTCAACGGCGCCCGGATCGCCGACGACCGGCGCCTGCTGCCCGCCCTGGTGCGGGCCCCCGTCAGCCGGCTGAGCGACACCGTGGTGCGGGACATCGCCCTGGACCCGCAGGGCAACCCCCGGCACTGCCTGGCCGCCCATCTGCCGCTGTGGGGCGGCGCGGTGGTGCCCAGTCAGCTGCTGCACATCGCGGTCGTCGGCAGAACCCTGCACCTGCACTGCGACCGCCACGTCCTCACCCCGCTCCGGCCCGGTCTGCGCGGCGTCGACCTGCTGCCCGCCTCGCTCACCCCCGCCCACCGCACCGGCCTGCTGCTGTCGGCGCTGCGGCGTAGCGACGGCGCCCTGTTCGGGGCGCCCCGGGCGGTCCTGCGCGACGCCCTGCGCGAGTGGGGACGCCCGCGTCGGCAGCGCCGGGAACACGCGGCCGCCCGCACCGACCCGGCCTTCGACCGCGGGGCCCGTTTCGGGGTGCGCGAGCACGCGATGAGCGCCGAGTACCTCGACCACTTCCAACGTGTCGACGCCGAGCGGGCGTTCGCCGCCCTGGACCGGCACGCCCTGGCCGCCGTACGGGACTTCCTCGACGAGCACGGGGTCGACACCGCCGACTTCCGCACCCAGACCCAGACCATCCTCAACCACGGCGTCCTCCAGACCGGCGGGGTCAGCGTGGTGGGCAACCAGGCCGTCGGGCAGGGCGCCCGGGCCACCGCCGAGACCGCCAGGGCGACGGCGGCACCGCAATAGGGAGGACCGGATGTCCCAGCAGCCCCCCGAGGGCACCAACTTCGGCGTGCAGCAGTTCGGCGGCCAGAGCCAGGTGGCCAACCAGGCCGTCGGCCCCGGCGCCCGGGCCGTGGCGGGCCACGTCTCCTTCCAGTCGCTCACCGCCGACCAGCGGACCGTGCTCGACGACCGGCTGACGCTGATCGAGCGCCTCCTGGACGAACACCGCGCGGGCCTGCCCGACCAGGACTCCCCCCGCGCCGAGCTGCGCCGCCTGCGCGAGGAACTGGGCGACCCCGCCCCCGAGCCGGGCGTGGTCCGCCGGGCCCTGGACCGGCTGACCGCGTTCGCCGAACCGGTGGCCCCCCTCGCGGCGGCGGTGGCGTCCCTCGCGGCGACGATCCAGTCCCTGTGAGCCCGCGCGGTCCCGGAAAACACCGCGGCGCCCGCCCCGGCCGAAGCCGGAACGGGCGCCACGTCGTCGGTAGGCCCTGTGGGACTCGAACCCACAACCAATGGATTAAAAGTCCACTGCTCTGCCAATTGAGCTAAGGGCCCAGGCGATGTTGCCCCCACGAGCATAGCCGGACGCGGCCGTGTCTCCGATCGGGTATCGGGGACACGGCCGCGTCCGGCGGTCGAAGGGCTACGGATCGACCGGTTCGGGCGCACCGGCACGGGCCGCCTCCCGGGCGATCGTGCGTTCGTGCTCGGGGTTGAGGAACCAGTGCCGGGCCGACACCTGCCACCAGGTGGCGGCGAAGCCGAGCACGACCAGGACCGCGACCGGGGCGTAGTTGAAGGTCTCGGCGGTCACCGGGGAGACCTGCGGCAGCATGAACAGGATCGTGATCACGCCGACCCACGCCACCGCCACCACGCCGATCGCCCGGGACCAGCGGCCCAGGTGCCAGGGCCCCCGCTCGAAGTCCTCGCCCTTGCGCAGCCTCAGCAGCGTCGGGATGACGTAGGCGATGTAGAGGCCGATCACCGCGATCGAGGTCACCGCCGCGTAGGCGGTCACGTTGATCAGGTACGGCAGCCCCAGCACCAGCGCCCCGAGCGCGGCCAGCCACACCGCGGCGACGGGCGTCCGGGTGCGCGGGCTCACGGTGTGCCAGATGTGCGAGTAGGGCAGCGCGCCGTCCCGTGAGAAGGCGTAGATCATACGGCTGTTGGCCGTCACGGAGGCCATCCCGCAGAACAGCTGCGCGCCGATCACCACCAGGAGCAGCAGCTTGCCCGCCGTCGCGCCGAGCGCGTCGAGCAGGATCTGCGCGGGCGGCGCGCCGGTCGGCGAGGAGAGGGCGCCGTCGTAGGACTGGATGGCGAAGGTGAAGCCGAGCAGCAGCACGAAGCCCGCGATCCACGACGTCCAGATCGACTGCACGATGCCCTTGGGCCCGGCGGTGGAGGCGTCGTGCGTCTCCTCCGTCATATGGGCGGAGGCGTCGTAGCCGGTGAAGGTGTACTGGGCCATCAGCAGGCCCAGCAGGACGACGTACAGGCCGCTGCCCCAGCCCGTGTTGTTCACGAACTCGCCGAAGACGAAGGACGCGGACTGGTGCTCGTCCGGCACGAAGGTCAGGGCGCCGACGATGACCGCGACGCCGATCACGTGCCACCAGACGCTGACGCTGTTGAGCAGCGCCACGATCCGCACGCCGAAGGTGTTCAGCAGCCCGTGCAGGACCAGGATCCCGGCGAACAGCAGGATCGTGCGGCCCGGTGTCACCTCGAAGCCGAACTGGAGGTTCAGGTAGGCGCCCAGGAAGGACGCGGCGCCGAAGTCGATGCCGGCGGTCACCGCGACCTGGCCCAGCACGTTGAACCAGCCCGTGAACCAGGCCCAGGCCGCCGCGGTCCGGGGCGGCGCCAGCCGGTGGGCCCAGAAGTACAGGCCGGCGGAGGTCGGGTAGGCCGAGCAGATCTCGGCCATGGCGAGCCCCACGAACAGGGTCATCAGGCCGACCGCGACCCAGCCCCAGGTGATCACCGCCGGGCCGCCGGTGTTCATGCCGAACAGATACAGCGTCAGACACCCGGACAGCACCGAGATGATCGTGAAGGAGACCGCGTAGTTGGAGAACGCCGACATGCGGCGGGCGAGAACCTGCGTGTAGCCGAGCTGGGCCAGCCGTTCCTCGTCGGAGAGGGATGCCTCCGACGGCCCGCTCGTTCTGCCGTCATCTGTCATGTCCCCAGCGATTCCCCATCGGGGGAAGCGACATGCGCCGTACATGGCCAAAAAAGAAGGCCCGCACGACCGAAATCGTGCGGGCCCTTCTTGCTCGGCTGTCAGACCAGGTCAGCCGTTGCGCTTCCAGCGCGGCTTGTCCTCGCGGCGCCCGAAGGAGCCGCCGCCGGTGCCGCGGTGGTCGTCACGCCGACCGTACGGACGCTCGTGACCACCGGAACGGAAACCGGGACGGTCACCCTGGCGGTCGCGGTTGAAGGGACGGTCGCTGCCGCGGTGCCCGCCACGCTCGTCGCGACGCTCGAAGGAACGGCCGCCACGGTCGTTGTCCCGGCGGAAGCCACCACGGTCGTTGTCACGACGCTCGAACGAACGGCCACCGCGGTCGCCGTCCCGGCGCTCGAAGGAACGGCCCTCGTTGTTGTCCCGGCGGAAGCCACCACGGTCGTTGTCCCGGCGCTCGTA